>NZ_LZLU01000202.1:0-32694 GCF_001673415.1 Mycobacterium sp. 1165196.3
GCCCGCAGCGAGCCCTCGTCGTGCGGGGTGATGAAGACCAGGTCGGCGCTGGCGGCGGCGAATTCGTAGACCCGCGGTGCGTGGGCAAGTGCGGCCACCACCGGCTGGCCCTGAGGCGGGCGCGGGGTGATCGAGGGCCCTTTGACCGAGAAGCGCTCGCCGACGAAGTCGATGTAGTGCAGTTTGTCGCGGTCGATGTAGCGGCCGGTCGCCACATCGCGGATGACCGCGTCGTCCTCCCAGCTGTCCCAGAGCCGGCGCACCACCTCCACCGCGTCGGCGGCCTCGTCGAACAGGTCGTCGCCGTCGGGGGCGGCCCGCCGGCCGAACAGGGCGGCCTCGTGCGCCGTCGGGCTCACCCGCACCTGCCATCCCGCCCGGCCGTGGGAGATATGGTCAAGCGTCGCAATGGCTTTCGAGACGTGGAACGGTTCGGTATGGGTAACGGTCGCCACCGGAATCAGGCCGATGTGTCGGGTGGCCGGGGCGATGCGGGCGGCGACCAGCGTGGCATCCGCGCGTCCCGCTAGGCGCCGCGGCGAGATGTCGGCGCTGCGGCCGGGTTGCGCGTCAAGGCTGTCGTCGATGGTCAGGAAATCCAGCAGGCCGCGCTCGGCGGTGCTCGCCAGCGCTGCCCAATAGCGGCCGCTCAGTTGCCCGCCACCGGTCGCGTTGTGCGCGAACGCGTATCGCCACGCGTGGGGGTGCCAGCCGTAGCCGTCCAGTCCCACAGCCAGATGCAGCTCGGTCATGGTCGGTCCCCGGTGATCCCCGTCGGTTCGGCGTCGCGCAGCATGGTCATAACCCACTGTGCAACGCTGCCGACGGCGCTGCATTCCAAAACCGGGTTAAGTTCAGGCTGAGTAATACTTCGCCGAGTTCAGCCCGGCGGAACGCGGCGATGCGGGTTCGGTGCAGCGTGGCGAATACGGGCGATCACGGCGTCTTGCTCTGAACGCCACCGTCTTTCAGATGGAGAAGTCCTCGCCGTGCCACACGCCGGCTTCGGGCGGCCGGATGACGTGATTGCTCTGGGCGCCGTCCGCGCGGGCTTCGAGTTTGGTCACCCGGGTCAGCAGCGACTGCAGGCTGACTCCGACGAGGTCGGGCATCATCGAGTCGTCCGGGCTGCCGGGACGGCTGCGGCTGATGACCTGTCCGGGCACGCCGACGACCACTGAGCTGGACGGAACCTCTTTGACCACCACGGCGTTGGCGCCGATACGGCTGTCGTCGCCGATCTTGATGGCGCCCAGGACCTTCGCCCCGGCGCCGATGGTGACCCGATCACCGATGGTGGGATGACGTTTGCCGGTGTCCCTGCCGCTGCCACCGAGGGTGACTCCGTGATAGATGGTCACGTCCTCGCCCACCTCGGCCGTCTCGCCGATTACCACCCCGGTGGCGTGGTCGATGAAGAGACCGGGGCCGAGCACCGCGCCGGGGTGGATCTCGACGCCGGTGAGGATGCGGGTGATCTCGCCGAACGTTCGCGCGGCCACCTTTGCGCCGCGGTTCCACAGCCAATGGCTGACGCGGTGACCCCAGATGGCGTGCACGCCCGGGTAGGCGAAGATCACCTGCAGCGTGGTCGGGACGGCCGGATCGCGTTCCCTGGCCGCTCGGATGTCACGACGGATGGCTTCGAGCATGACTAATCGGCCAGGTCGGAGAACAGCGGCGTGCTCAGGTACCGCTCGCCGAAGTCGGGCAGCACCACGACGACGAGCTTCCCGGCGTTCTCGGGCCGGCGGGCCACCTGCAGGGCGGCTACCACCGCCGCCCCCGAGGAGATGCCCACCAACAGGCCCTCCTCGGCGGCCAGCCGCCGGGCCAGGGTGATGGATTCCTCGTTGCCGACCGCGATGACCTCGTCGACCAGATCCAGCGCGAGCACGGGCGGGACGAACCCGGCGCCCAAGCCCTGGATCGGGTGCGGCCCTTTCTGTCCGCCGGACAGCACCGGCGACGCGGCCGGTTCGACGGCGATGAACTGCGCCGAGGGCTTGCGCTCCTTGATCACCTGGGCCACACCGGTGATGGTGCCGCCGGTGCCCACCCCGGCGACGAAGATGTCGACCTTGCCGTCAGTGTCGCGCCACACCTCTTCCGCGGTGGTCTTGCGGTGGATCGCGGGGTTGGCCTTGTTCTCGAACTGCTGTGGCACGAAATAGCGTTGGTCGCTTTTGGCAAGCTCCTCGGCCTTGGCGATGGCGCCCGGCATGCCCTCGGATCCAGGGGTCAACACGATCTCGGCTCCCAAGGCGCGCAACAACATTCGCCGCTCGACGCTCATGGTCTCCGGCATGGTCAGCACGCAACGGTAGCCGCGGGCCGCGGCCACCAGCGCCAGGGCGATGCCGGTGTTGCCGCTCGTGGGCTCGAGAATGATGGTGTCCGGTTTGATCAGGCCCGCCTGCTCGGCCGCGTCGATCATCGCGACCCCGATGCGGTCCTTGACACTGTTTCCCGGGTTGAAGAATTCCAGCTTGGCGACGACGTCGGCGACCGCACCCTCGGTGACCCGGTTCAGCCGGACCAGCGGGGTGTTACCGATCAATTCCGTGACGTTCTCCGCGATGCTCATCTATCTTTTGTCTCCAACGACGTAGGACCAGGCCTCATCCGCCTGCCAGCTAATATCGAACTCTATGTTCATCTCGGTGGGGATGGCTAGCGCTACAGGGGTAAAGCGTTGCGACGCTTCGTCCAGCGCCACCCCGGTGAGCACGCGTCCATGCAGATCGCCAACCGTTTTCGCGGTGAGCGTTATTCCCGAGGTGCCCGGCGCCTGGCGTATGTAGAAATCCGTGCCGGGTTGGATCGTGTCGCCGAATGCGAAGCCGTCGGCGTCCAGCAGCTCGTGACCGCCGGTGGCGCTGAGTATCAGCGGGATTCGCACCTGGAACGGCCCGACGAGGCCCGAATCCGCGGCGGCGTGCTGGTCGACCAGCAGGGCTTCGTCGGCGGCCTGGTGAGCGAACTTTCGCGCCTGCGCAAGCAGATAGTTGTACAGGTGCACCACCTTGTCGGCGTTGCGATAGTGGCGCGCACCGGTGAGCCGGAAGCTGACGTGCTCGATGCGGGGGACATCGGCATCGGATTGTGCGACCAGCCGGTAGTAGCGGTACCCGCGCCCGCCGCGGCCATGGCTGCTCGACGACAGTGTGCTGCCCTCGCCCAACGTGCGCTGGTGGCGGCCCCGGCCGGGGCGCACGGCCAGTTCGGATCCCGAAACGTCTTGCCAGTCAAGGCCATTGGCCGATTTCTGCAGCCGTACCGTGAGGTGCCCGTTGGAGGCGACCCACACCGAGTAGCCGCCGAGCTGAGGCGCGCCGTCGAATTCGAAGGTGATCACCGGCCCCGGTGAGCGGTGAACGGCGACGGGCACGTTGAGCGGGCGGGTGTCCAGCGCCAGGCCGTTGGTGAAAAACCAGATCGCGGCCTGGGTCGCGGCGATCGCCTCGTGCTCGTTGATGTTGGCCGGTCCGAGCGGATAACCCGCGTCACGCACCTGGCGGCTCAGTTCGGCGACGGAGCGCATCGGAAAGGAGTTCCGCAGGATCCAGCCGACCGTGGCTTCGTGGCTGGATGCGCGCAGATGGGGCAGGGCAGCCCAGGTGTCGACGCGGTAGCGCGACGGGTGCTGCGGCGCGACGCCGGTGAAATCCAGCGAGTAGGCGTGCACGTTCGGGTTGAGCCTGATCAGGTCGGTGCGCGCCCAGCTGCCGTCGGTGAACACGACCCGGTCGACGGTGTGGGAATAGGTGCCACCCCGGTAACGGGTCATGCGGTTGAGCGCGGTGGCCGGTCGGACCACCGAACGCCGGCGGGTCGCCACCGGCGCCAGGGCACGGTTGGGCTCGGACAATATGGTCATGGGTTGCTGGTCTTCCTGAAAGGCTTTGGTTGGCCCACGCCTTCACGCCACCGGGCAGACCCGGCGGTACCGCCCGGAAATGGGCTAGCGCGGGGATTTCTACAGCGTCAGAGGGCTCAGGAAATCAACAGCAACAACAGCAACAACAGTCCACGCCGACGCAGCGCGACGGGACGAAGCACGACTGTGCGGGGTGTTGCATATCCCCACTATAGGGCATCGGCACTTCTCGACCCGTTTCGCTCAGCGGGGCTCAAAACCTTCTGGCCTGCCCCTACACTTGCCTAGGCTCGGCGCGCGGGCCCGCTTCTGTTGGGGGACGATAGATCCGCCCGATCCCGGCCGCAGTTCACGCATGAAAGGATCACGATGACGTCGGCTCAAAACGAGTCTCAGACACTTGGCGACCTCGCTGCCCGGCAACTAGCCAACGCGACGAAGACTGTCCCCCAGCTTTCGACCATCACGCCGCGCTGGCTGCTGCACCTGCTCGGCTGGGTCCCGGTGGAGGCCGGCATCTACCGGGTGAACCGGGTGGTCAACCCCGAGCAGGTGGCGATCAAGGCCGAGGCGGGCGCCGGCACCGACGAACCGCTGCCGGAGACCTATGTCGACTACGAGACCAGCCCGCGCGAATACACGCTGCGTAGCATCTCGACGCTGGTCGACATTCACACCCGGGTGTCCGACCTGTACTCGAGCCCGCACGACCAGATCGCTCAGCAGCTGCGGCTGACGATCGAGACGATCAAGGAACGTCAAGAGTTCGAACTGATCAACAGCCCCGAGTACGGGTTGCTCGCGCAGGCCACGCCGGAGCAGACCATCCAGACGCTCGCCGGTGCCCCCGCGCCCGACGACCTCGACGCGCTGATCACCAAGGTGTGGAAGACGCCCAGCTTCTTCCTCACCCATCCGCTGGGTATCGCCGCATTCGGCCGTGAAGCCACCTACCGGGGCGTCCCGCCGCCAGTGGTCAGCCTGTTCGGTGCGCAGTTCATCACCTGGCGCGGCATTCCGCTGATTCCGTCGGACAAGGTCCCGGTGGAGGACGGCAAGACCAAGTTCATCCTGGTGCGCACCGGTGAGGAGCGGCAGGGCGTGGTCGGCCTGTTCCAGCCCGGCCTGGTCGGGGAGCAGGCGCCGGGTCTGTCGGTGCGGTTCACCGGCATCAACCAGTCGGCGATCGCGACTTACCTGGTCACCCTGTACACGTCCCTGGCTGTTTTGACCGACGACGCACTCGCCGTGCTGGACGACGTCGCCGTGGACCAGTTCCATGAGTACAAGTGAGTACCGAGCGGTAGACGCCGAAAGCGACCTGCCTATCAGCGCTGCGGAGCTTGCCGCGCTGGCCAGCCAGTTGTATGCGGCCAGCATCCGGCCGGGCCTGGACAGTCCACCGCAGTCGGCCCCGGTCGCGCCGCGTGGCAACGTGCCGGACGCGACGGCGGCGACGTCGGCAGGGCAGGCGGCGGCCGGCACGGCCGACGTCTACCCCGGACCGGTCCCGTTGGTCGGTGGCCACGACGTCTACGTTCCGGCTCCCACCTCCAGCGCACCGGAAGCCCCGCCGCAGACGGTGCCGGTGGCCCCGCGCGGCAGCGCCCCGGATGCCACGGCGGCGACCTCGGCCGGCCAGGCGGGCGCCGGGGCGGCCGACGTGTACCCGTCGCCGGTGCCGCAGCTGAATTTCTCCGACATCTATCTACCGGCGCCGACGTCGGCCGAACCCGACGTCCCGCCGCAGACGGCGCCGGTGGCCCCACGCGGGGGAGCGCCCGACACGACGACGCTGGCCGCCGTCCCGTGGTTCGGCGGTGAACCGGGTGCGTTCGCGGTGCCCGGCGGCATCGTGCCCACGGTGCCCGGTGTGTTGGCCGGAACGACACCGACCGTGCCCGCCGGCTCGCGCGGTTCGGCGCCGTCGTGGCTGCCCGAGGCGCCGGCCGTCACCGACCTGGGCTGGTCCGACGCGCCCGCGTCGGCACCGAACGCACCGGCCGGTGACGACGGGGACTACCACTTCCTGACCAAAGCCGCTCCCGTGCCGCGGCTTTCGGACGAGCACGAGATATTCGACGTCAACGCGGTCCGGGCGGACTTCCCGATCCTCAAGGAGATCGTCAACGGCAAGCCGCTCATCTGGTTCGACAACGCGGCGACCACCCAGAAGCCGCAGGTCGTGATCGATCGGTTGTCGCACTTCTACGCCCACGAGAACTCGAATATTCACCGCGCCGCGCACGAATTGGCGGCCCGGGCCACCGACGCCTACGAGGAGGCCCGCGACACGGTAGCCGATTTCATCGGCGCGCCGAGTTCCGAGAACATCGTGTTCGTCCGCGGTACCACCGAGGCGATCAACCTGGTGGCGCACGCATGGGGTGGCAAGCATCTGCAGCCCGGTGACGAGATCGTCATCACCCACCTGGAGCACCACGCGAATATCGTTCCCTGGCAGCTGATTTCGCAAAAGACCGGCGCGATCCTGAAGGTGGCCCCGATCGACGATGCGGGCAACCTGCTGCTGAGCGAGTTCGAGGAGCTACTGGGTCCGCGGACCAAGCTGGTCGCCGCGAGCCAGGTGTCCAACGCGTTGGGCACCGTGGTACCGGTGGACAAGATCGTCGAGCTCGGCCACCGCTACGGCGCCAGGGTGCTGATCGATGGGGCTCAGTCGATTCAGCACATACCGATCGACGTCGCCGAACTCGGTGCGGACTTTTTCGTGTTCTCCGGACACAAGATCTACGGCCCCACCGGAATCGGTGCGCTCTACGGCACCGAGGAGGCGCTGACCGAGACACCGCCGTGGCAGGGCGGCGGTCACATGATCGCCGACGTCACGCTGGACCGGTCGCTGTACCAGGGACCGCCGACCAAGTTCGAGGCCGGCACCGGCAACATCGCCGACGCGGTCGGGCTGACGGAGGCGCTGCGCTATGTGCAACGGTTGGGCGTCGAGCGGATCGCCGCCTACGAGCACGCCTTGCTCGAGTACGCGACGCCGCGGCTGGCCGACATCCCGGGCGTGCGCCTGGTGGGTACCGCGCAGGAGAAGGCCAGCGTGCTGTCCTTCGTGCTGGCCGGCCACGAGCCGCTCGAGGTGGGCAAGGCGCTCAACGCCGAGGGCATCGCGGTGCGCGCGGGCCATCACTGCGCACAGCCCGCCCTGCGGCGGCTGGGTCTGGAGGCCACGGTCCGTCCGTCGTTCGCGTTCTACAACACCTTCGACGAGATCGACGTGTTCCTCAAGGCGGTGCGCCGGATCGCCGAGGGCGGTACCAACGTCGGCTGAGCGGCCGGCGTGCCGAGCGCCCGGCCGGCTGGGCGTGGGGATTCGAGCGCCCGCCCAGCCGGGCGCGTAGCGCGATGCGGTTGAGGCGCTGAACCGTTAAGTTCCCGCACCCCAACCGAATACGCGCGACGTCAGCAGCACGATGCCGAGCGAGACGGTGGCGACGACGGTCAGCCCGATGACCGCGACGACCAACGGCCGCCACCCGGTGCGCGCGATCTGACGGATGTCGGTGTTGAGTCCCACGCCGGCAAAGGTCAGCAGGAAGGCCCATTTCGACACGTTGGCGAGGTTGGCGGTCTGGCCCTTGGTCAGCCACCCCGCCGTGGCGATCGCCGAGACCACCAGGAAGCCGAGCACAAACTTCGGGAACTTGCTCCAGATGAACGCGGTCTTGGCCTTGGCGCCCCGGGCGATCTCGTCGGCTTCCCCTCGCGCGGCCCAAAACAGCGCGAAGCCCAGCACGACGAAGCCGATCAGCGCGTTACGGGTCGACTTCACCAGCACCGCGATCTTGCCGGCGTGGTCGGAGTACAGATATCCCGTGGCCGTTGTTTCGGCAGTGTTGTCCACGGAAAGCCCGGCCCACAAACCGAATTCGTGGTCGGTGAGACCGATCGCGTGCCCCAACGGCGGCAACACGAACAGCGACACCGCGCCCAGCGCCAGGATCGCCGCGATCGCGTAGCTGACATCGGAGTTGCGGGCCCGGATCGCCCCCTTGGCCGCCACGATGGCCGACACCCCGCAGATGGACGTGCCGATCGCCAACAGCGAGCCGAGCTTGCCCGACAACCCGAACGCGCGGGCCACCACGATGATGATCGTCCCGGCAATGGTCATGTCCACCAGGATCTGCACCAGGCTGATGCCGCCGAGTTTGGCGATGTCGCCCAGCACGAACCGCGAGCCGAGCGCCACGATCCCGGCCTTGAGCCAGAATTCGTAGGTCAGCACGCCGGGGCGGAATATCGGGTGCAGGCCGATGGTATTGGTGATCAAGAGCCCAATCACGATCGCCCACAACACATATTCGATGTCGGGCACGGTCCAGTGCTGGTGCTTGGCCAGTGCGTTCCACCAGATCTGGGCGTACTTGCCCAGCACCCCGACGCCGATCAGAAGCAGGATGCCCGGCACATAGTCCAGGGGACGGGTGCTGGTGAAGGTGACCTCGTCCGACGTTTCGTCGGGTCCCGTGCGGACGGTGCTCACGCCGGTCACCAGGGGATCCTCGGAAGCACGTTGGCCACGGCCAACGCGACGATCACGCCCGCCACCGCGGTCGCCCACCAATCCACCGACACCGAACCGAGCCGGGCCGCCCAATCCGGCCCCTGCGGAGCGTCGGGGTCCTTTCCGTTAGTTGGCACGCCTTCACCCACGATGACCGCTCCTCAAGCGCTTATGGCGGCGTCTCCCAGCCGCATCCGTTTGACCGGAATGGTGGCGTCCGGGCGCGCTACATCCAAGTGATTGGCTCGTGCTGAATTTAGCTCGGCCGGTCGATCAGGTTGGCAGGCCGTGCTTCTCGGCATCGGCCCGATAGCGGTCCACCCACTCGTCGGAGCGCTGGTCGGCCTGACGCTCCAGCACCGGCTCGGGCGCCAGCTGTGGATCCAAGCCCAACGCCTCCAGGATGGACCCCACCACCTGAGTCAGGTTGCGCCACAACACCGGATACGAGATGTCCATGGGTTCGATGTTTTCTTCGGCGAACCAGTTCCGCCAACCCTCTTCTTGCGCGCGCAGCATGGTGACGACGTGGGCGATGGCCCCGGCGTGATAGGTGGCGCGCGCATCCCGGACCGGGTCGGGCCGGCCGCGCCAGACCCGGGTCTGCACCGCCCGCCAGAACGACACCGCTTGGGAGATCACATCGGGCCGGTAGACGTGAATCAACAGCGGCTGCTCGCCCACCACATCCGTGATCGCCGCCAGCAAGCCGTCCCCGCTGCGGTCCGGCAGGTTCTTCGCACGGTCGAGCAGCAGTGGCGTCTGGTTCCACATCAGCTTGCCGCCCCACACCCCGTTCGGGGTCCGCCCGACCGTGCGGATGTAGGCCCGCCAGATCTCGGGCGGCGCCAGGTCGGGCGTCCCGACGTCCAGCGGGTCGAGCAGGCTCAGGATCGACTCGTCCTCGACGCCGGCGAACCATTCCCGGGGCTGCGGGGACTGGCTGGTGGACGGCAGATACTGGAAGAACTCCTGCGGCTCGCCGGCGACGCCGGTGGCGCGCAGCGACTCGACCAGCAGCGTGCTGCCGCTGCGCTGCGACGCCAGCACCAGATATGACGACGGGCTATTGGTCACCGGCAGAGTGTATCCAGAACGCAAGAAAATTATCCGGGCTAGCGCGCTTAGGGTCAGGCTGAAGGAAACCATTGTGTTGAAGCGGTCTTGCCCGAACTGTGGCTTTCGGCGACGACAGCCGAACGGACGGTGGCCGTGGGTGCTCATCTGGTTTCGGAGCGGACGGAAAGCCGCGCCCGCGGCGCAGGCCGTGCTGCGTTGAGAAGCGCTGCGTTGCAAGCTGATTCGGCCTGCCACCCCGGTTTTCCCGTGCGCCGGACCCTTCGTCTGCGTGCGCCACCGGTCGCTACTCGGTCCGTCTGCCGGCCGCTGCTGCGGGGGCCGCTGCGTCGGGCCGGTTCCGACTAATCACGCAGGCCAGCGGCCGGATAGAACATCGGCGCAGGCCTGGCGGCGCCACCGAATATTTCTTCTTGTTGATTGCAAACCTGACGTCGGGCATCGTTTTGCCCGTACATTCCCTCATCTAGTGCGCTCAAGCAGACGCGGCGCAGGTAAACAGTGCTGTTTGCGTTAGGGCCAGCGAATTACCAACGTATAAACGCTGTTACGAAAATGGGGGTCGGGTTGAGTCAAAGACCGCCGTTGGGTTGGACGAGCAGCGTGAACGCGGCGGTCCTTGCGCGGCCCATGACCGCGCTGGGCCAATTCTTTCTGCTCAGCGCCGAGGCATTGGTGGCGGCGGTGCGCGGCCCATGGGCGTGGCGCGAAGTGCTCGAGCAGATTTGGTTTGTCGCCCGCGTTTCCATTTTTCCGACGATTATGTTGTCGATCCCGTACACGGTGCTCATCGTGTTCGTCCTCAACATCCTGTTGGTCGAGATCGGCGCGGGCGATCTGTCGGGTGCCGGCGCCGGGTTGGCGTCGGTGACTCAGGTGGGACCGGTCGTCACGGCGATGGTCGTCTCGGGTGCCGGGTCGACGGCCATGTGCGCGGATCTCGGCGCGCGCACCATCCGCGAGGAGATCGACGCGATGAAGGTGATCGGCGTCAATCCGATTCAGGCACTGGTGGTTCCGCGCATCATCGCGGCGACGTTCGTCGCGGTTCTGCTGTACTCGGTGGTGGCGGTCACCGGGTTGACCGGCAGCTACATCTTCGTGGTCTTCGTCCAGCACGTCACGCCCGGCGCGTTCGTCGCAGGGATGACTCTGGTCACCGGGCTGCCGCAGGTGGTGATCTCGCTGATCAAGGCGACGCTGTTCGGGCTGTCCGCCGGCCTGATCGCCTGCTACAAGGGCTTGTCGGTGGGCGGTGGCCCGACCGGCGTCGGCAACGCAGTGAACGAAACCGTGGTCTTCTCGTTCATGGCCTTGTTCTTCATCAACATCCTGACCACCGCGCTCGGTGTGAAGGTGACGGCCAAATGACCGACGCCGCGCGCGAGCCCTCGTGGTTCGTCAATCTTGGCCCCCGCCTCGCGGATTCCACGCGGAAGCTGGGCGAACAGACCGCCTTCTACGGGCAATCCCTGACCGCCACCGTCGATGCGGTACGGCGCTACCCGAACGAACTGCTGCGCCTGATCGCCGAGATGGGCATGGGCACAGGGGCATTGGCCGTCATCGGGGGCACGGTCGGCATCATCGGGTTTCTCACGCTGACCACCGGCGCCCTCGTGGCGGTACAGGGTTACGACACGCTGTCCAACATCGGCGTCGAAGCGCTGACCGGCTTCCTCTCGGCGTTCCTGAACGTGCGGATGATCGCGCCCTGCACCGCCGGTCTGGCACTGGCCGCCACGATCGGTGCGGGGGCGACCGCGCAGCTGGGCGCGATGCGCATCAACGAGGAGATCGACGCGCTGGAAGTCATGGGCATCCGCGCGGTCACCTATTTGGCGTCCACCCGGATCATCGCCGGCATCCTGGTCGTCATCCCGCTCTATGCCGTCGCCGTGCTGATGTCGTTCGTCGCGGCGAAGTTCCTCACGATCTACGTGTACGGGCAGTCACGAGGCGTCTACGAGCACTACTTCGCCACCTTTTTGCGCCCCACCGATCTGTTCTGGTCGTTTTTGGCGGCGCTGACCATGGCGGCCGGGGTGATGGTCGTGCACACGTATTACGGCTTCACCGCCACGGGCGGTCCGGCGGGCGTCGGGGAAGCGGTCGGTCGGTCGGTGCGGTCGTCGATGATCGTCACGGCCTTCGTGTGCCTGATGATCTCGCTGTCCGTCTATGGGCAGTCCGGCAACTTCAACCTGTCGGGATGACCGGATGAGCACTCACAAAGCCGACGGGGCGTTCCAGCGAAACAGGACCCGCCACAGCAAGATTGACCCGATCTGGTGGGCACCCACCTTGTTCATCCTGATCGGTGGCCTGATCGCGATGACCGCGGCCTCGTTCTCGGGCAAATTCCAGGCCTTTGTCCCGCTCACGCTGGTGTCCGACCGCGCCGGCCTGGTGATGGAAGACGGCGCCAAGGTCAAGCTGCGCGGCGTCCAGGTGGGTCAGGTCGCGTCGATCGGCACCGACGTGAAGACCGCTCGGCTGCAGCTGAAGATCCAACCGGACGCCTTCAAGTATCTGCCGAGCAACCTCGAGGCCGAGATCAAATCCACCACGGCGTTCGGCTCGAAATACGTCGATCTGATCGTTCCCGACCATCCCAGCCCGGCATCGTTGAAACCCGGCGCGCTGTTGCGCTCGCGCAACGTCACCGTGGAAGTGAACACCGTCTTCGAGAACCTGCAGTCGGTGGTCCAGGCGGTCGACCCGGCAAAGCTGAACGCGATCCTGTCGGCCTTCGCGCAATCCGTGCGCGGCAAGGGCGACCGGCTCGGACAAGCGATCACCGACGCCAACAACGTGCTACTCACCGTCAACCCGCGCATGGACACCATCGGAAAGGACTGGCGGCTGTTCGGCAAGACCACCGCCATCTATTCCGATGCGGCGCAGAACATCTTGTCGATCCTGGACTCGGCGACGACGACGAGCGCGACCATCACGGACGACCAGCGCTCGCTGGATTCGTTGTTGCTGTCGGCGATCGGATTCAGCCAGACCGGCATCAACGTGATCGGCCGCAACGAGTCGAACATCGTGCGGTCCATGAACCTGCTCGATCCGACCATGGCCCTGCTGGAGAAATACTCGCCGACCTATACGTGCCTGTTCCAGGGTGCGCAGTGGTACGTCGACCATGGTGGCCGAGACGCGTTGGGCGGCAACGGTTATTCGGTGATACTCGACGCGGCGCTGCTGTTCGGCGACGACCCGTACCGGTATCCGAAACACCTGCCCAAGGTCAACGCCACCGGCGGGCCGGGCGGAAAGCCGAGCTGCGGATCGCTGCCCGACCCCAGCGCCAACTTCCCGGTGCGGGCGCTGGTCACCGATACCGGTTGGGGGGCGGCGCCGAACGAGATCCGCACCAACGTGGCCGCGGGTAATCCCTGGTGGGCCAACTGGTTCCCGACCACCAAGAACCCTCCGGAAGGGCCTCGCTACTTCTGGCGCGGGGGGCAGCCGCCGCCATGAGAAGGAAACTATCCAGCATCATCCTGCGGGTCGGCAGCTTCACGGCGGTCTGCCTGCTGTTCACCTTTGCGCTGGTCGCGGTGTTCGGGCAGTTGCGGTTCGAGGACCGCACCGGCTACCGCGCCATCTTCACCAACATCTCCGGCCTCAAGTCGGGCAACTTCGTGCGGATCGCCGGGGTGGAAGTCGGCAAGGTCGGCGACCTGAGCCTGCACCGTGACGGCACCGTCACCGTCGACTTCGAGGTGGACAAAGGCGTTCGGCTCAGCGAGGGCACCAAGGCCGTCGTGCGTTACGAAAACCTGATCGGTGACCGCTATCTCGCGCTCGAGGAGGGCCCGGGGCCGCCACGCCGGCTGCCGCCGGGGGCGACCATCCCGCTGGCCCGGACGTCGCCCGCGCTCGACATCGACGCGTTGATCGGCGGTTTCCGTCCGTTGTTCCGCGCCCTGGACCCCGATCAGGTCAACGCCCTGTCCGGTCAACTGCTGCGAATCTTTCAGGGGCAGGGCGGGACGCTGGCGTCGGTGCTGTCGCAAACCTCGATACTGACCTCCACCCTGGCGGGGCGCAGCGAGCTGATCGGCCAGCTGATCACCAACCTGAACACGGTGCTGCACACCTTCGCCACCCGCGATCGCGAGTTTTCCGACGGCGTGGACAAGCTGGCCCAGCTGGTGGACGGGCTGGCCCAGCGCAGAAACGACATCTCCACCGGCCTCGCCTACATCAATGCGGCCGCGGGTTCGATCACCGATCTGCTCGCCCAGTCCCGCCAGCCGATCAAAGACGTTGTCCACGAGACGGATCGCGTGTCGGGGCAGGTGCTTTCCGACAAAGAGTACGTCGACAAACTGCTCAAGGATCTCCCGGACATCTACCAGGTGCTCGCCCGGCAGGGCCTCAACGGTGACTACTTCGGTTTCTACTTCTGCGAGGTATTGCTCAAGCTGAACGGTAAGGGGGGCAACCCGATCTTCGTCAAGCTGTTGGGCCAGCCCAGCGGGCGGTGCACGCCGCAATGAGGCTGAAAATTCCCAAGGTCAAATCCGGCGACCAGCGAAACCCTTTCGTGCTGGGCGTGATCGGAACCGTCATCCTGGCATGTGTGACCATCGTCGCCTTCCAGTACAACAAGCTGCCGTTCATCAAGAACACCGACGACTATGCGGCCTACTTCTCCGAGGCCGGCGGCATCAAACCCGGTAACACCGTGCGCGTTTCGGGCATGGGCGTGGGCCGGGTCTCCGACCTTCGCCTGGAGGGCACCAAGGTCCGGGTGGGTTTCACCGTGCACAAGGGCGTCGAATTGGGCGACCGCACCGAGGCGGCGATCAAGACCGAAACCATACTGGGCGCCAAGATGCTCGAGCTGACGCCGCGCGGCGCCGGGAAGTTGTCGGGCACCATTCCGTTGGAGCGCACCACCTCGCCGTATGAGCTGCCCGACGCCCTTGGCGATCTGACGACAACCATCAGCGGCCTGGACACCGCCCAATTGTCCACGGCGCTGAGCACATTGGCGAACACCCTCAAGGCGACACCGGCCAACCTCAGGCCCGCTTTGGAGGGCGTCGCGCGGTTCTCCGACACCCTCAACGGTCGCGACGCGCAGCTACGCAGCCTGCTGGGCAACGCCAACAAGGTGTCGACGGTGCTGGGCAAGCGCAGCCAGCAGATCGCCGGACTGGTGGCGAATTCCAACGCGCTGCTGGCGGCCCTGCTGGATGAACGAGATTCGCTGGACGCGTTGATGAACAACCTGACCGCGGTGTCGCATCAGATCTCGGGGCTGGTCAACGACAACAGGACCCAACTCAAACCCGCCCTGGACAAGCTCAACGGCGTACTGGAGATCCTGGACAACCGCAAGGAAGACATCCAGAAGACGCTGCCCAAGTTCAAACGCTATGCGATGTCCTTTGGCGAATGCCTGGGTTCGGGACCGTTTTTCAAGGCCTACGTCGCCAACCTGGTGCCCGGCCAGATCGGCGGCCCGGTGCTCGACGCGGACATGTACGACCGATTCCTGGACCCCAACCAGAAGCTGCCGTCGGAGGTGGTGGACCCGCCCACCGGCACCCCGCCGGTGCCGCCGGAGAACGCGCCGGTGCCGCTGTGGTCGCAGCCACCGTCGCCCCCGCCGTCCACCCCGCCCATCCGGACTATTCCGCCGCCCTCGCCCCACGATTTCGATTCGCCATGAACATCAGTCGGGGCACCCTACAGAAGGCAACCGCCGCCACCCTGATCCTGACGCTGGTCGTGGCGTCGTTCGTGGTCGGCAACAAGCTGTGGAAAGACGTCGAAAAGAATACGTACTCGGCGTATTTCACCGAGGCCAATGGTCTGTTCGTGGGCGACGAGATTCGCATCCTCGGCGTCGCCGTGGGCGTGGTCGATAAGATCGAGCCCCAGCCCGGCAGTTCCAAGGTGACGTTCTCCGTCGACAAGCAGTTTTCGATCCCCGCGGATGCTCGCGCTGCGATCCTGTCGCCATCGCTAGTGACATCGCGGGCTGTCCAGCTCGTCCCGGCGTACTCCGGCGGCCCGAAGCTGAGCGCCGGCGCCTCGATTCCCCTGAGCCGCACCGCGGTTCCCGTCGAATGGGATGACTTCCGCAAGCAGCTGGAGAAACTCACCGACGCCCTGCAGCCCACCAGCCCGGGCGGGGTCAACTCCGTCGGCGAGTTCATCGACTCGGCGGCGGACAACGTGCGCGGCCAGGGCGACACCGCCCGCGACACCGTGCTCAAGCTTTCCGAGGCGATCTCGGCGCTCGGCGATCACGCCGACGACATCTTCAGCACGGTGCGTAACCTGCAACTGCTGGTGTCCGCGCTGTACTCGAGCAGCGATCTGCTGGCCTCGTTCAACCAGAACCTGGCCGGCGTGACGACGCTGCTGTCCAACACCCCCAACGAAGTCGGCAACGCGTTGAAGTCGCTGGACGGCGCGCTCACGGACGTGCGTGATTTTCTGGCCGAGAACCGCGAAGCGGCGGGCGTCACCTTCGACCGATTGGGCTCCATCACCACGGCGCTCAATGACAGCCGCGGCGATATCAAGCAGATCCTGCACATCGCCCCGACGGTGTTTCAGAACTTCTTGAACATCTACCAGCCGGCCCAGAGCGCGATGACCGGCATCCTGGCCCTGAACAACTTCGCCGACATCCCGCAGTTCATCTGCAGCTCGATCGAGGCGGCGTCGCGGGCGCGCCTGGCGCGGGTGTCGAAGCTGTGCCTGCAGTACCTCAACCCGATCATCAAAAACCGTATCTACAACTACATTCCGGCGGGAATTAACCCGTTCGTCGGGACGCAGGCGCGGCCCAGCGAGATCACCTACAGCGAGGACTGGCTGCGGCCCGGGTACACGCCGCCGCCCCCGCCTGAGGCGCCCGCGCCGCCGGATGGCGAGCCTGCGCCGCCTCCCGAGCAGCCGGCGCCGGCCGACCAGCCGCCGCCGACCGAGGCCCCGCCCGCGCCGCCGTCGAACACGACCAGTTCGATCGAGGTGCTACAGAACCTGATGCTGCCGACGGGGCCCTCATGAGGCGCGCTGGGGCCGCGGTCCTGGGGCTGATATGCGTGGTCACCCTGTCGGCGTGTGGTTGGCGCGGCCTGAACTCCTTCAGGCTGCCCGGTACCGCCGGCGGGGGGCCGGGCTCGTACACGATCCAGGCGCAGATGCCCGATGTGGTCACCATCCAGGAGAACACCCGGGTCCGGGTGGACGACGTCAACGTCGGCAACGTCACCAAGATCGAGCTGCAGGATTGGCATGCCCTGGTCACCATGCGGATCAATGGCGACGTGCACCTGCCGGTCAATTCGACCGCGAAGCTCGGGCAGACCAGCCTGCTCGGTTCGATGCATATCGAACTCGCGCCGCCCAAAGGTGAAGCGCCAGTAGGCCAACTCAAGGCCGGGTCGGTCATCCCGTTGTCGCGCGCGAGCCTGTATCCCACTACCGAGCAGACACTGGCGTCGGTGTCGATCCTGTTGAACGGTGGGGGCATCGGCCAGCTGCAGGAAATCACGCAGGCGGTCGCCAGGGCGTTCGCCGGCCGCGAGAACGACATGCGCAGTCTGCTCAACCAGATCGATGAGTTCATCGCGCGCACCAATGATCAGACCGACGACATCATCTCCGCCGCAGAGAATCTCAACTCTCTGGTCGGCCAGGTTGCCGCGAACGACACGGTCGTGGACAAGGCCTTGACGTCGGTGCCCAAGGCGCTGGACGTTCTGGCCAAGGAGCGCACCAAGATCGCCGACACGATCGATCAGGTCGGCAAATTCAGCGCGATCGCCGCCGACACCATCCACCAGAGCAAGGAATCGCTGGTGAACAACCTGCGCAACATCGCGCCGGTGCTGCGCTCGCTCGCCGATGCCGGCCCCTCCCTCACCAAGGGTCTGGACGGCCTGGCGACCTACCCGTGGCCGGCATCCACCGTGCGGAACTGGTTCCGCGGCGACTACGCCAACCTCACCCTGATCGTCGATCTGACGTTGAGCCGCATCGACCAAGGGTTGTTCACCGGCTCGCGCTGGGAAGGCAACCTCACCCAGCTCGAACTGCAGTGGGGTCGCACCATCGGCATGCAGCCGAGCCCGGTCACCGGGGGTAACCCGCTGACCTATCCGTACCATTTCGGGGGATACTGAATGCTTCGGTTGAATCGCCGGACATGGATCCAGTTGTCAATCCTGACGCTGGTGACCGTCGTCTCCTGTGGCGCAATGGCATTCAACTTCATGAAGCTGCCTGCCACGTTGTTCGGGATCGGGGAGTACAAGGTCACCGTCGATCTGCCGCAATCGGGTGGTCTCTACGCGACGTCGGTCGTCACCTACCGCGGCACCGACGTGGGACAGGTCAAGTCGGTCGACGTCACCGCCACCGGCGTGCGCGCGGTGCTGGCCATGCGATCGGGAGTCAAGGTGCCCTCCGACGTGCAAGCGTCGGTGCACAGCCGATCCGCGATCGGCGAGCAGTACATCGAACTGACCCCCGGCAAGGACGGCGATGGTTCCCACACGTTGCGAGACGGCGACGTCATCACCGCCGGACATGTCGACGTGCCCGTCGACATCGGGCACCTGCTCGACCTGACCAACCGTGCGCTGCAAGCGATTCCACGCGATAACCTGCGCACGGTGATCGACGAGACCAATCGGGCGGTCGGCGGCCTCGGTCTGGAGCTGTCCCGCATCGTCGACGGCTCGACCGCGTTGGCCATCGCCGGGGGTCGCACCGTCGACCCGCTTGCCGCCCTCATCGACCAGTCGCCGGCGGTACTCAATTCGCAGGTGCAGACATCCGAGGCGATCGCCACGTGGGCCGGCCACACCGCGGCCATCATGGCGCAATTCAAGGCCCAGGACGCCGCGGTGCGAGACCTGTTGACACAGGGCACTTCCGGCGTCGAGGAGGGCCGCGCGATGCTGGACCGGGTAGCGCCGGCGTTGCCGGTGCTGTTCGCCAATCTGGTGAGCCTGGGCGACATCGCCGTCGTCTACCGCCATGACATCGAGCAACTCCTGGTCCTGCTCCCGCAGGGCATCGCGGCCATGGCGGCCATCATCGTGCCCAGCTCTAACACCAAGCAGGAGTACCGGGGTGCCCAGCTGGACTTCAACCTCAACCTCAACCTGCCGCCACCGTGCACCACCGGCTACCTGCCGCCGCAGCAACGCCGCTCACCGGCCAGCGTCGACGCGCCGGACCGGCCGGCCGCGGACCTGTTCTGCCGGGTGCCGCAGGACTCGGAGTTCAATGTCCGTGGGGTGCGCAACATTCCGTGCGAGAGCAAGCCGTGGAAGAGGGCGCCCACGATAGAGCTGTGTGAAAGCGACGAGGAGTACGTGCCGCTCAACGACGGCTACAACTGGAAGGGCGACCCGAACGCCACCACCACCGGCCAGGGCGTGCCGCTCTACCCGCCGGGGCAGGATCCGCGACTGCCATTACCGCGTGGCACCGCCGCGGCGCCGACGCCGCCCCCGCCGCCCGCCGTCGCGACCTATGACCCGGCCACCGGCGACTACATCGGGCCAGACGGCCGCCGCTATACCCAATCGGACCTGGCCCACCCGCGTGCCAAGAGCTGGCAACAACTACTTGTCCCGCAACCCTGACAGTTTTAAGGAGCACCATGGCGGACAAACCCGAAATCCCTACGACGGAGGAAACCGTCGACGAGCCAACGGCAATCGACGTCGCCGAGGACGTCGACGCCGCCGAAACCGAACAGGATGAAAAGCTGCACACCGAACACGCCGACGGTGATGAGAGTCCGGCCGCGGGCCGGCTCGCGCGGTGGCGCGAGCGCCTCCAGCGGCGGCGGCTGTCGCGCGTCGGGACGGCGTTGGTGGCCAGCGCCGTCATCGTGGCCGCACTGGCCGGCCTGAGTGGTTGGCTCGGATACCGGGCCTACCAGAAGCACGAGGCGCAGGCCCGGCAGAACCTGTACGTTGCGACGGCCCGCCAGGGCGCGGTGAACCTCACCACGATCAACTACACCCAGGTCGACGCCGACGTGCAGCGCATCCTCGACCTGGCCACCGGAGCATTCCGCGACGACTTCGAACAGCGGGCCAAGCCGTTCGAGGAGGTCGTCAAGGCCGCACAGTCGAAATCGGAAGGGACGGTCACCGATGCCGGACTGGAATCCCAGCGCGGCGACTCCGCCCATGTGCTGGTGGCGGTCGCGGTGAAGTCGCGCACCGCCGGCGGTGAAGAGGCGCCCCGGGAATGGCGCATGCGCATCGAGGTCCGATCGGTCGGCGATGACGCCAAGGTCTCCAATGTGGTGTTCGTGCCATGACGACACTGAACGAGGACGTGAAAGTCGATACGGCCGACGAGGAACTGGACCCGGCAACCAAAGACGCACACCAGGAATCGGAGGTCACCGAGCCGGAAGAACCGTCCACCGAGGCGCAACCGAAGGCCGCGCGGACCAGGCGGCGCATCGGGTGGCCGCAGGTGTTCGCCTACGGCGTATTGCCCGGCCTCGCATTGGTGTTGGCGCTCGGCGCGGGCTACCTCAAGTGGTCGGCCGGGGCGGCCGATGATCTTGCCCGGGCCCGCACCGAATCGGTGCAGGCCGCCCGCGAAGACGCCATCGCATTGTTGTCCTATCACGCCGACACGGTGGACAAGGACCTCGCCGCGGCGCGCGAACGGCTGACCGGTGAGTTCAAGGACGCCTACGGCGAGCTGACGCGCCAGGTCGTCGTTCCCGGTGCGAAGGAGAAGCACATCTCGTCGGTCGCCAAAGTCAATGCGGCGGCGTCGGTTTCGGCATCTGAAACCCATGCCGTGGCGCTGGTGTATGTCGACCAGACCGTGACCATCGGTGCGGGCGCTCCCACCGACACCCAGCCCGTCGTGCGGATGACCCTGGACAAGGTCAACGGCCGATGGCTGGTTTCGCGCTTCGACCCGGTGTGACCCGAGGAATCGTGATGGCAGTATCGGTACGCCGTTTCGCCCGGGTGCTGCCCGTCGGCGTGGTGCTGTTGGGGGCAGCCACTGTGGCGGCCCCGGCCGCGCACGCCGACAACAAGCGGCTCAACAGCGCGGTGGTGTCGGCCGTCTACACCCTGCAGCACCAGGCGGGCTGCACCAACGACGTCGTCAGGAACAACGCCCTCACGCTGGCCGCCGAATGGCACGCCGATGACATGATCAACAACCGAAACATCAACGGCGACATAGGCTCGGACGGATCTACGCCGCAGGACCGCGCCAACGCCGCCGGCTTCCGCGGCCGGGCCGCCGAGACCGTGGCGATCAACCCGGCCATCGCGATCAGCAGCCTGGAACTGGTCAACCAGTGGTATTACAACCCGGACGACATGGCGATCATCCGCGACTGCGCCAACAACACCATCGGGGTGTGGTCGGACAACAGCATGGACCGCACCGTGGTGGTGGCGGTGTACGGACAGCCCGACCCGCCCAAGCGGTAGGCCTCAGCGTCTAGCCTGCGGCGGTATTGAGCGCCGACAAAACCGTTTCGGGATCGGTTGTGGCGCCGCGGTTGTAGGGCAGCTTGGACAGGGCCGTGGCCATCGCGCACGTATTGGTCAGCGCGGCGAAAGTCAGCCCGCCACCGATCGCGGCCGCCACCCATTTCAGCCGGGGGAGCGCGACACTGCCCAGCACGGACGACAACACGACCGACCCGGCGACGAGGCGCACCTGCCGTTCCAGATCCCACCGCTGGGCGCCGCGGTCGACGGCGAAGCCTCGCCCCTCCCAGTCGACGATTCCGTTCTCGAGGACGCGCCCGCCGGTCAAACCGGCGTTCCGCAACAGCGTTTGGGCTTTGGTGGAGCGTTGTCCCGACCGGCATACCAGGACGACCTCGTCGTCCCCGCCCAAGAGCTGGGCGACCTCACGGGTGTGTTCGTCCAGTACGTCCAGGGGCACGTTGTAGGACCCGGAGATGTGGGACGTTTCGAACTCCGCGGGGGTCCGCACGTCGACGATGCGTGGGGCGGGCGAAGACTCGAGTTGCTTGCGTAGCTCGGCCGAAGTGATGGCGTCGGCGGTCGGTGCGCTCATGTGATTCCTCCCGTTGTGGGCTCCTCAACTGGTCACTACCCGCTATCGCGGTGCGTGCCTGCCTTTTCGATCATGTTGAACCTGAAGTGATGTCGAGCTTTTCCGCGTTATCGTAGTCGTCGTCGATCAGCACGACGCGGCGTTGATGCCGATCGAGCAGCGCCGCGGCGATCGACGCCCGGTAGCCGCTGGCGCAGTGGACCCACAGTTCGCGGTCCTGGGGAAGTTCGCCGAGGCGTTCCGGTAGCTCGTGCACCGCAATGTTGACCGCATCGCGCACGTGGCCGCTGTCGAATTCGTGTGGCTGGCGAACGTCGACGACGGTGACCGCATCGTCATCGAGCACATCGACGAGGTCCTTGAAGGACGCGACCCGGTAGCTGCGCAGCGGCGTGCCGTCGGCCAGCGCGCGTATATCGCCGGTGGCACTGCCGGTGAGGCGATCGACGCCGATGCGGGCGAGTTCGCGCTGAGCGTCGGCGACCTGCTGGGCATCCTCACCGATCAACGTCAGTGGTGCGCCCCAGCGGTACAACCACCCGAGGTAGTTCACGAACGAGCCCGACAGCTCGAACCCATAGGTGCCGGCCAGATGCCCCGCCGCGAATGCCGTGCGGCTGCGCAGGTCGACCACCCACTCGCCGGCGTCGATGCGGTGGCGAAGTTGGTGTGCGTCAACCGGTTCGGGCGGCGACAGGTCCGCCGCTTCGGGGCCCGCCCTGTTGATCACGCCCATGTGTGCGTAGTAGGCGGGAAACGCCGAAAGTCCTTCCAGCAGCTCGTCGACGTATTGCTGTTCGTCCTGGGTCAGCGCCGGGTTGCTGCGGCGTTGTTCGCCGATGGTGGAGGCGTCACCGTCGGGTGGCGTGGCCGAACAGAAGCTGCCGAATCCGTGGGTGGGATAGATCGCGGTTTCCGAAGGCAGCTCATCGGCGAGGCGCCGGACCGAATGATATTGCAGCCGGGCCAGTTCCTCGGTGTGGTCGTCGCCGACCAGGTCTGTCCTGCCAGTGCTGCCGAACAGCAGCGATCCGCCCGTGAATACGCCGACGGCCTCGCCGGAATCGTCACGCAGCACGTAGCTGACGTGATGGTGGGTGTGTCCGGGTGTGAGCAGCACTTCCACATGAATTTCGCCGGTGTCGATCCGGTCGCCATCCCCGACCGCGTGGCGGTCGAAGTCGACGTCTTCGCCTGCGGGAACGACGTATTGGGCGCCGGTCGCTTGGGCCAGTGCCAGCCCGCCGGTCACGTAGTCGTTGTGGATGTGGGTCTCCAGCACGTGGGTGATGCGCAGGTCTCCCGACAGCTCGAGCACCCGGTCGATGTCTCGTTGCGGATCGACGGTGACGGCGACCGTGCCATCGCTGATGAGATAGCTGCGGTCGCCCAGACCTGAGGTCTCGATGATCGTCACGTCCACCATCGTTTTCTAGTACCCCGAAAGCGGATTGGCGGCGCAAGTCGAGCCGGCGTTGGCCGCGGCCGGAACACGTGTGAAACCCGCGCTCACCACCTCAATGGGCGGTTTGGCGCAGCTCAGCGCGGGCAAACCGTTCGGTCGCCGAAGCATCGCAGCGTTTCAACCACGGTGATTTTTGCGCTGGCCCGCTCCGCACACCCGTCGGGTGTGTCGCTAACCGCCGGTGAGGGATTCGTCGGCCATGTCGCAGACGCACACGTACCCGCCGTGGCGCCACGGACCGAACTGGGTCCCGCGCCTGCGCAGCAGATGCTGCGCGTAGACCTTGTCGCGTTGATCCCGCGAGAACGCGAAGTCGAGATTGATGGGCAGACCCGCCCAGTCGACCTGGTCACTGGCGGGTTCGTCGCCGTACCTGAGCCGGCACTGCAGCGGGCAGCCGTTCTTGATGACCCGATCGGGTCCATCACACTCCCGAGCCACGATGACGTCACTCCTTCAGGCGCGCGACCTTACGAGTGCATCGTGCGACGCCGAAGTTTCGGCGGTAGGCGCGCGATGTTTCCGCTGTGTTACGGGTGGCGGGTCGGCGTCAGTAGACGTCGCGGTGGTAGCGCTTGTCGGCGCTCAGCGACTGGACGTAGTCCTTCGCCGCTTCCGGGTCGAGCTTGCCGAATTCGGCGGCGATCTCGCAGAGTGCCCGGTCGACGTCCTTGGCCATGGGATCCGCGGTGCCGCAGACGTAGAGCTGGGCGCCGTCCTGCAACCAGCTCCACAGCTGCGCCCCGCGTTTGCGCATCAGGTGCTGCACGTAGACCTTCTGCTGCTGATCGCGGGAGAACGCCAGGTCCAACTCGGTGAGGAACCCGTCGTCACGCATCTGCTCGAGTTCGTCGCGGTAGTAGAAGTCGGTGGCGGCGTGCTGCTCGCCGAAGAACAGCCAGTTGGGGCCGGTGTGGCCGAGTGCGCGCCGTTCCTGCAGGAAGCCGCGGAACGGCGCGATCCCCGTCCCGGGCCCGATCATGATCATCGGGGTGTCCGACTCACTCGGCGGCCGGAAATTGCTGGACTGCTGCAGATACACGGCGACGCGGTCGCCGGGGGAGCGGTCGGCGAGGTAGGTCGAACACACCCCACGGCGTGCGACGCCCTGGAAGTTGTAGCGCACCGGGGAGACGGTCAGGTGGACTTCGCCCGGGCACTCCTTGGGGCTCGACGAGATCGAATACAGCCGCGGCTGAAGGCGTTTGAGGACCCGCAGCCACTCGTGGGCCGACGCGGAGACGGGCAGCTTGGCCAGCAGATCGATGGACTGGCGACCCCACGTCCAATCCGCCAGTGCGCGTTTGTTTTCCGGCTTCAGCAGCTCCGCGAGTGTGGGGTCACCGGTGCGCTCCTGCACGAAGCGCACCAGATCCCGGCTGATGTGGGCGATCTCGATGCGCTCGGTGAGCGCGGAGCGCAACGACATCAGGCCGTGCTCGCCGACCTCGACCGGGGTCTGCCCGTTCAGTCCGGTGACCGACAGCCACTCGTCGACCAGCGCGTCGCTGTTGCGCGGCCACACGCCGAGCGCGTCACCGGCCTCGTAGGTCACGGATTCCTCCGGCATGTCGAAAACCAGGTGCCGCACGTCTTTCGTCGATTCCGGTCGGCTCAACACGGTGTTGCGGACCATGCCGGTGATCAGCGGATGCTTCTTGCTGTAGGCGCCGGCGGCGGGCGCGCCGGGGCGAGGCGGCGCGGCAACGGTGGACGTGCGGGCCGGCGCCGTCACACTTCCGTCCCCGCCGACCGAGGTGGGCGTCCGGGTCAGGGCCTCGATGACGTCGCCCACCCACTTCGCCGCGGTGTCGTCGTAGTCGGGTTCGCAGTCCACCCGGTCGGTGATGCGGGTGGCGCCGAGCTCGGCGAGGCGGGCGTCCAGCTTGCGGCCGTGGCCGCAGAAATCGTCGTAGTTGGAGTCGCCCAGCGCCAGCACGGCGTAGCGGAGGTTGGTGAATCGCGGTGCGCCCTCGGATGTCAGCGCTCGCCAGAGGCCGGCGCCGTTGTCGGGCGCGTCACCGTCGCCGGTGGTGCTGGTGACGAACAGCACCTCCCGCGTCGTCGTCAATTGCGCCGGCGGGAAGTCATCCATGCTGTGCAGCGCGACCGGGAGTTCCGCGGCGCCCAACCGGGCGGCGATCTCGCCGGCGAGCTCCTCGGCGTTGCCGGTCTGCGATGCCCACAGCACCACCACGGGCGCGCGCTCGGCGGCGGGCTTGGTGTCGGCGGGCGTGGCGGGCGGTTGCTCGACGGCCGGCGCCGGGGCGGTCGGCGGTGCCTCGGCCAGGCCCCCCGGTCCGTCGACGCGCGAGAACAATCCGGCCAGAAGGCCGTCCACCCACAGCCGCGTGCCGGCATCGAACGGCGCGCTCGGCGGCAGGGTAGGCACACCGGCGGTGCGGCGACCGGCGTCAGAGCGAAGCCCGGAGAGCATGCCGGCCAGATACGAGCGGCCGAGCTCGTTGAATTCCGGCTTGGCTTGCGTTGTCACACCCAGCAATTCGCCGAGTGCGTCGACTTGTGACACGCTGATTTCTCGTACCTCCGTGGGTGCGGATGCCGGTGTGTCGGGGACCGCCGGCATCTCGGTACCGGGATCGGGTTGCGCGACGGCGACCTTCGTCAGCGTGACCGCGCACGCCTTGAATTCCGGTTGGCTCGAGATGGGATCGACGGCGTCGTTGGTGACGGCGTTGATGGACAGGTATTCGCCGAAGGCGTCGTTCCAGTGGAACGGCGCGAAGCAGTTGCCGGGCCGCACCCGGTCACTGACGACAGCGGGCAGCACGGCGCGGCCGCGCCGGGACGCGATCTCGATCTGATCGTCGTCGACGATGTGCAGGCGGGCGGCGTCGTCGGGGTGGATCTCGACGAACGGCCCCGGATTGAGTTTGTTGAGTTTGGCGACCTTGCCGGTCTTGGTCATGGTGTGCCATTGGTGAGGCAGGCGACCGGTGTTCAGCAGGAACGGGTAGTCGTCGTCGGGCATTTCGTCGGGCGGCAGGTGCGGGCGGGCGAAGAACACCGCCCGGCCCGTCGGCGTCGGGAAGGCCAACCGCGGCACGCTGCCGTCCTCGCGGACCAGCCGCGTCTGGCTGACGCCGTCATTGAGGTAGCGGATCGGGTTGCGGTCGCCCCCGCCCTGTGGAGCGCACGGCCACTGCAGCGGGCTCTGGCGCAGCCGCTCATAGCTGACACCGCGCAGGTCGTACCCGGTCTTCGGGTTGGAGAACCGCTTGATTTCTTCGAAGACTTCCTCGGCGCAGGTGTAACTGAACGCCTCCGAAAAGCCCATCTCGCAGGCGATCCGGGCGATGATCTGCCAGTCCGGCAGCGCGTGGCCCGGCGCCTGGACCGCTGGCTGGAACAGCGTCATGTTGCGCTCGGAATTGACCATGACCCCTTCGGACTCCGTCCACAGGGTCGCCGGCAACAGCACATCGGCGTATTCGGTGGTCTCGGTCTCCAGGAACGCGTCCTGGGCCACCACCAACTCGGCGCGTTCCAGTCCGGCCAGCACCGTCTTACGATTGGCAACGGAGGCAACGGGATTCGTGCAGATGATCCAGCAGGCCTTGATCTGCCCGTCGGCCATCCGGGAGAACATGTCGATGGTGCCGCCGCCGACCTCGGTGCGCAGCGTTCCGCGGGGCAGGCCCCAAAGCTTTTCGACGAACTCACGATCCTCGTCCGATAGTACCGAACGCTGACCGGGCAAACCCGGCCCCATGTAACCCATCTCGCGACCGCCCATGGCGTTGGGCTGGCCGGTGAGGGAGAAGGGGCCGCTGCCCGGCTTGCAGATCGCGCCGGTGGCCAGGTGCAGGTTGCAGATGGCGTTGGTGTTCCAGGTGCCATGGGTGCTCTGGTTGAGGCCCATGGTCCAGCAGCTCATGAAATTGTCGGCCTCGCCGATCATCTGAGCCGCTTTGCGGATGTCCGCTTCCGGGATGCCGGTCACGGCGCTGACCATGTCGGGCGTGTACTGCTCCAGGAAGCCGGGCATCACCTCCCAGCCCTCGGTGAATTCGGCGATGAAATCGGGGTCCGTGTGGCCGTTCTCGACGATCAGGTGCAGTAGCCCGTTGAGCAGCGCCAGATCCGATCCCGGCGTGATCTGTAGGTACAGATCGGCCTTCTCGGCGGTCGCGGTGCGGCGCGGGTCGACGACGATCAGCTTCGCGCCCGCCTTGACCCGGTCCATCATCCGCAAGAACAGGATGGGATGGCAGTCGGCCATGTTCGCGCCGATGACGAAGAAGACGTCGGCACGGTCGAAGTCTTGGTATGACCCGGGTGGTCCGTCCGCGCCGAGCGAGAGTTTGTAACCGGAACCGGCGCTGGCCATGCACAGTCGCGAGTTCGACTCGATCTGGTTGGTGCCGATGAAGCCCTTGGTCAGCTTGTTCGCCAGGTACTGCGCCTCGATGGACATCTGGCCGGACACGTACATCGCGAAGGCGTCCGGACCGTGTTCGTCGATGATCGCGCGTAACCGGTTCGCACACTGGGTGATCGCCCGATCCATGTCGACGGGCTCGAGTGGCTCACCGCGGTCGGCCCGCACATGGGCCGAGTCCATCCGGCCCGGCGCGCCGAGCATGTCCGCGGTGGTGGCGCCCTTGGTGCACAACCGGCCGAAGTTGGCCGGATGTGCTTTGCTCCCAACCGACTTGGCGACGTGATCGCGGCCCGTTTTCGGGTCCGTTGTGACCTGCAACACCATCCCGCATCCGACACCGCAGTAAGCGCACATGGTGTTCACGGCGTTCTCAGGCGCCATGGACTCCCTGGTCACGCTTACGTCCCTTCGGTTCGAGTGCGCACGAGTTAGCTCTGTCTCGGGTGAGTTCATTGTGGGGCAGGCATGTTTCGGCATCGCTGCCCGAAATTTCCCCCGGTTTACTTCTTTCTCTCAGCGGCTGGCGCGCCGATGTGAAATCGCCGGGGAATTCGCGGCCGTGGAAGGCGTTACCGCAGGTCACCGTTGACCGGCCGTCCCGCTTGAGGTTACGCAGGACTGCCCGCGAAACGCTTCTCAGAAGGGGGTTTTTGACCAAACCGATGGGACATTCACAGTCTTCGCTAAGCTCACCGCGTGCGTCGGCTCATTGTGATCTGTCTGGTTTTGCTGGCCTCCGGCTGCGGCTGGAAGCCGACCGCGCCGCCCCAGGCCCGGCCCGACACCTGCAAGGACTCCGACGGGCCGACGGCCGACACGGTGCACCAGGCGATCACCGCCGTTCCCATCGCCATCCCCGGCACCATCTGGGTCGAGATGGGCCGCGGGCACACCCGAAACTGCCGGTTGTATTGGGTGCAGATCATCCCGACGATCGCCAGCGAATCCAGCCCGCAGCAACTGCTCTTCTTCGACCACAACAGGCCGCTGGGTAGCCCCACTCCGAACCCAAAGCCGTACACGACGGTGCTACCGCCCTCGGATGACACCGTCACCGTTCAATACCAGTGGCAGAAGGGAAATGACCAGCTGTGCTGTCCGACCGGGATCGGGACGGTCAAGTTCCGGATCGGCCCGGACGGCAAGTTGCAAACGCTGGGCAAGGTTCCGAATCAATAGCGTTGGCCGCCAATGACTTTCCCGTCCCTGCCGGCGTCGCGGCGGCCGGTGATCGGCGGTCGGCCGCTCAGCTCGTGAGGGCCTCTTCTAGGTTCTCCGGGTGCAGCATCTCGACATAACGCAGCCGCTCCGGGATGCCGAACCCGTCGACCAGCGTCTCCGCGTGCGGGCGCAGCGCGCGGCACCGGTCGTTGATACCCCGGGTGACCGCCTTCGCGCGTTCGGTGGACAGGTAGCGGTGCTCGATGTACCACGCCTTGTCATCCTCGATGACCGACAGTGCGTATAGGTCGCACAGGATGCCGAGTATTTCGCGGGCCTTCTCGTCGGGGCACGCGTCGATTCCGGCGACAAACGCCTCCAGGATGACCCGGTCGATGTGCGCGCTGGCCGCGTGCAACACGTGATCCTGCACGGAGTTGAATGCGTCGAAGGCCGACATCTCTTTGGATTTGGCCTGCAGCCGGCGGGCCACCGATGCCAGCAGATACTCCTCGCGGTCCTCGAACATCGTGATCTGCGTGCCGCGGTTGAACAGGCTGCCCTCTTCCTCGCTGTCTTGGCGGGCGTCCACGATGGTTTGGATGATCGCCTCTGCCGCAGTGCGTTTGACGACGCGTTCACCCACCGTGCTGGCCGCGAAGCGCACCCATTCGACCGGACTCATGCTCTTGATGTCGTCGGCGTAGGCCGTGAGCAGTTCCTTGGCCACCAATTGGGTCAGCACGTGGTTATCGCCCTCGAAGGTGGTGAAAACGTCTGTGTCGCCGCGCAGCCCGATCAGTCTGTTCTCGGCCATGTAGCCCGCGCCGCCACACGCTTCGCGGGCCTCCTGGATGGCCCGACTCGCATGCCAGGTATTGGCCGCCTTCAGGCCGGCGGCGCGCGCTTCGAGTTCGCGTTGCTCGTCGGCGTCGGGCGCGTCGGCGCTCTGCACGTCATGACATTTGCCGACCAGTTCGTTCTGCGCGAACTGCAACGCGTACGACTTGGCGATCAACGGAAACAGTCGCCGCTGATGCACCAGATAGTCCATGATCAGCACTTCGGAACCGTCGTCGGGTGCGGTGAACTGCCTGCGCTGCAAGGCATATCGGGTGGCGATGTCCAGGGCCACCCGGCCGGCCGCGCCGGCGCTGCCACCGACGGTGATCCGGCCGCGGACCAGGGTGCCCAGCATGGTGAAGAACCGGCGATTCGGGTTGTCGATCGGCGAACTGTAGGTGCCGTCGGCCGCGACGTCGCCGTACTTGTTCAACAGGTTGACCCGCGGGACCCGGACATGGTCGAACACGATGCGCCCGTTGTCGACACCGGGCAGTCCGCCCTTGTATTCGCAGTCCGAGGTGGTGATGCCCGGCAGATCGTTGCCGTCCTCGTCGCGGATTGGAACCAGCACGCAGTGCACGCCGTGATTGACCGGCTTCCCGTCCTCGTGGGTGATCAGTTGCGCGAAAACCGCCGCCATGGTTGCGGTTTCGGCGGCGCCGCCGATGTAGTCCTTACGCGCCGAGGGGGTGGCGGAGTCGATGATGAACTCTTCGGTCTCGGGGTCGTAGGTCGCGGTGGTCTCCAGCGACTGCACGTCGCTGCCATGTCCGGTCTCGGTCATGGCGAAACAGCCGCGCAACTCGAGGCTGATGATCTTGGGCACGTAGAGCTCGTGGTGGCGCTCGGTGCCCAGGTTCTCCACGGCACCGCCGAAGAGGCCCCACTGCACCCCGGCCTTCACCATCAGCGACAGGTCCGACATGGCCAGCATCTCGATCATGGTGATCGCCGCCCCCACGTCACCGGTGCCGCCGTGTTCCTTGCGGAAACTGTCGGCGGCCGCGCCGAACGCCGCCATGATCCGCATCTGCTCCGCCACCTTGGTGCGGGCGATCACGGTGTTCGGCGTGTAGTGCGGCCGGAACAGGTCCTCGGTGAGCGTGGCCCGCATCCGGTTTCTCACATCACGCCAACGCCCGTCCAGTGCGTTGCGCAGATAGTCGGCAGTGCTAGTCGTTTCAGGCGCCATAAGCCGACAGTAATGGGCGGTTCCCGTCGCGGCGAACAACGCTGACAGTTCATGTCCCCGTCCGCATTCTCGCGACGGCCGCCGACCCGCGGCACCCGGCCGCCCACCCGGCTCAGCCTTGGCGGCGAGGGGCTTCCTGCGGCTCGCGATCGGCGGACGGGTGGGGGCGTCCGCCCAGCGGTGACCGCAGCCGGTACAGCGTGAATCCGGCCGCGAGCACGCCGAACAGAACGAGCATCCCGATGTCGAACACCCACCAGCCGCTGTAGTGCGTCCAGGTCACGGCGTCGGCCGCCAGCGAATCGACCCTGCGCAGGTTCGTGGTGGACGCCGTGGCCGCGAAGCCCCACTGGGCCGGGACGAACCAGCTGATCTGCTGCAGGCCCCACCTGCTCACCAGTTGCACCAGGCTCCCGTTGAACAGCGCCGCCGCCAGGATCACCGGCACTACCAGCGGCAGGACCTCGCGCGGCGACTTGCCCAGCGACGACAACGCCAGGCCCAGGACCGCCGACACGATCGCGGTGACGGCCACGCCCACGTAGAGCTCGACCGTGGCGTTGTGCAGCAGGACGGCGCTGCGTCCCGGTCCCCCCTTGACCGCGATCACGATCGCGAACATGACGGCCGTCCAGAGGGCCGCGGCCAGGCCGTACACGGTGATCTTGGCGGTGAGGTACGCCGGTGCCGTCAGGCCGACCTCCTGCTCGCGCCGGAAGACGCGGTGTTCGCCCACCAGCGCGCGGATGGTCAGCGCCGTGCCGATGATCACCGCCGCGACGTTGAAGGCGGCCAGGAGCTCGATGGCCTCGTGCGGGTTGGTGCTGTCCGCGCCGGGCCTGGCCAGTCCCGAATCACCCGGAATCAGCAGCGTCAGCCCGGCCAGGACGAACGGCAGGACCGCCAGGAACCCGAAGTAGCTGCGGTCGCCGAGGAGCAGGCGAACCTCGCGCCGGGCCAGCAACCGGATCTGCCGAGCCCTGGGCGGCGCGGGCGGCGGCGGCCACGGTGCCGCGACTTCCGGCGCAGTGGTCGGCGCCGACGTGGGCGCTCGGGTGCGAAACGCGCGGTGGGCTCCCTCGGGATCGGCGCCGACCTGCGCGAGCACCCTGTTCCAGTCGGAGGTGCCCAGCGCGGATTCCACCTGCAGGGGCGTCCCCAGGTAAGCCACCTGGCCCGTGCCGGTCAGCACCAACACCTGGTCGCAGACGTTGACGTCGGTGAGCGACGTGAGCGCCGAGATCGCGACCACCACGGCGCAGCCGATATCGGCCTGGCGCCGCAGGACCGCCATGACGTGGCGCTGTTGCGCCGCGTCCAGTCCGGCGGTGGGCTCGTCCACCACGAGCAGGCTGGGCCGGGTGACGAGCTCGACGGCCAGGTCCGCGCACCGGCGCACCTCGGCGGGGAGTTTGCGGATTCGGGTGTCGCGGTGGGCTGTCAGCTCGAGCTCGTCGAGGACCTGGCTGACCACGCGGTCGCGCTGCTCGGGCAAGGTGTCCGGCGGCAGCCGCAGCTCGGCGGCGTATTCGAGGACCTGCGCGACGGTGAGCTGGCGGTGCAGGCGGTTGTCGCGCGGGACCACCCCGATTCGGGTCCGCATGACCTCCGGTTCGTCGTGCACATCGTGTCCATCCACCGTGACGCGCCCCGCGCTGGGCGTTCGGGCGCCGGCCAGCAGCGCCAGCAGCGCGGCATTACGCGCGGCCGACGGTCCGATGACCGCCGTCATGGTGCCGGGGCGGGCCGTGAACGAAATGCCGGACAGCGTCTCGTGCCCGTCGACGGTCAGGCCCAGCCGGTAGGCGGTCGCCCCGGTGGTGCGCGACGCGGTCTGCAGCGGCAGGCGATAGGTGGCGTCGGGTTGCTCGGTGCGGAACGAGGGGCGCTGGGCACGCAGCTTGCTGGTCACCATGCGCTCGATGAGGCGCGGGCCCTGCTGCCGCTCCTCTCCCAACGGGATCGGTGGCCACCTCCCTCGCGGGCCGGCGTAACACGCTGTGAACGACGCGACGCTGGATGGCGCTCGCTTAAGTGTCTACCCCCGACCGAGCGC
>NZ_LZLU01000203.1:0-34743 GCF_001673415.1 Mycobacterium sp. 1165196.3
AGCGACACGCCCTGCCAAGAGAACGGCAGCACGGTGTCGTCGTTCCCGGCGGCGAGGCCGAGCGCGTGCAGCGCGGCATCCAACAGCACCGGATGTATTCCGAAGCCGCCGTCGGGGGCGGCGGCATCGTCGGGCACGGCGACCTCGGCGAAGATCTCGTCGCCGCGCTGCACGCGCTCGGCCTCGCCGCCGGGAACGACGACACCGTGCTGCCGTTCTCTTGGCAGGGCGTGTCGCTACACGCGTCGGGTGCGTCGCGGGCGCGGGTCCGGATCGCACCGGCCGGCGCCGGCGCCGTCTCGGTGGAATTGGCCGACGGGGCGGGGCTGCCGGTGCTCTCGGTGCGGTCGTTGGCGATGCGGCCGGTCGCGCCGGGGCAGCTGACGGCGGCGGCCCCCGCCCGCCGACCGCTCGGCGGGGGCCTGCTCGACGTCACCTGGTCGCCGGTCGCGTTGGGCTCCGGTGGCGTCGCCGTGACGCTGTGGGAGCCGGGCGATCACGGCGGCGACGTGGTGAAGTCCGTGCACGCCGCGACCGCCGAGATCTTGGCGGTCCTGCAGTCGGAGTTGCGCGACGAGAACGCCGGGGTGCTGGCCGTGCAGACCCGCGGCGCGGTCGCCCTTGCCGGCGAGGATGTTTCGGACCTGGCCGGGGCGGCGGTGTGGGGCCTGGTGCGCTCGGCGCAGGCGGAGCAGCCGGGCCGGGTGGTCCTGATCGACTCCGACGGCTCGGTCGATGTCAGCGCGGTGATCGGTTGCGGCGAGCCGCAAGTGGTGGTTCGCCAGGGCGTCGCCTATGCGGCGCGATTGCGGCCGGTGCGCGCCGGTTCCGCGGTCGAGTTGCCCTCCGCGGGTTGGCGATTGGACGCCGGCGGCGAGGGTACCCTCGAGGACCTGGTCGTAAGCCGTTGCCCGCACCCGGAATTGACCGCCGGGCAGGTGCGGGTCGCGGTGGCCGCGGTCGGGGTCAACTTCCGCGACGTCCTGGTGGCCCTGGGAATGTATCCGGGCGGAGGCCGGCTGGGTGCCGAGGGCTCCGGCGTCGTCGTCGAGGTGGGCCCCGACGTGACCGGCCTGGCCGTCGGAGACGCGGTGATGGGGTTGCTCGGGGTCGTCGGGTCGGAAGCGGTGGTGGATCAGCGCGTGGTGACGCCGGTGCCGCCGGGGCTGTCGCTGGTCGAGGCCGCGGGCGTGCCGGTGGTGTTCCTGACCGCGCTGTACGGGCTGTCGGTGCTGGGCGGGCTGCGCGCCGGTGAGCGGGTGCTGGTGCACACCGCCACCGGCGGGGTGGGCATGGCCGCGGTGCAGCTGGCGCGGCATTGGGGCGCCGAGGTGTTCGTCACCGCCAGCCGCGGCAAGTGGGACACCCTGCGCGCGATGGGATTTGACGACGACCACATCGGCGATTCGCGCACGACGGAGTTCGAGAAGACGTTCGCGTCCTCGACCGACGGTGCCGGCTTCGACGTCGTGCTCAACTCCCTGGCCGGCGAGTTCACCGACGCGTCGTTGCGGCTGCTGGCTCCCGGCGGTCGTTTCATCGAGATGGGCAAGACCGACGTGCGGGATCCGCGCGTCGTCGCCGATCAGCACCGGGGTGCGGTGTACCGGGCGTTCGACCTGATGGAGGCCGGTCCCGACCGCACCGCGGCCATGCTGGCCGAGATCACCGAACTGCTGGCGGACGGAATCGTGACACCGTTGCCGCTCAAGACGTTTGATGTCCGCTGCGCCGCGACGGCCTATCGGTACCTCAGCCAGGCGCGCCACATCGGCAAGGTCGCGCTGACCGTCCCGTCGGGTCCCGGTGAGGTGCTCAGCGGCTGCGGCGGTGGCCTGGCCGGGGCCAGCGTGGTGATCACCGGCGGCACCGGCATGGCCGGTTCCGCGCTGGCCCGCCACCTCGTCGAGCGCTACCGGGTGGCCCACGTGGTGCTGGTCAGCCGGACCGGCGACCGGGGGCCCGGGGTCGCCGAGCTGGTGTCCGACCTGCAGCGCTGCGGCGCGCGGGTGTCGGTGGTGGCCTGCGACGTCGCCGACCCGGAGGCCGCCGCACGGATGCTGGCCGGGATACCGGCGCAGTATCCGCTGCGCGGAATCGTCCATGCCGCAGGGATTCTCGACGACGGGCTGATCTCATCGCTGACCCCGGATCGGGTGGACGCGGTGCTGCGCGCCAAGGTGGACGGGGCGTGGAACCTGCACGAGCTCACCCGGCACCTGGATCTCTCGGCGTTCGTGGTGTTCTCGTCGATGGCCGGGATCGTGGGGACCCCGGGTCAGGCGAACTACGCGGCGGCCAACAGCTTCCTCGACGGGCTGGCCGCCTACCGGCGGGCCCACGGATTGCCCGGCCTGTCGCTGGCCTGGGGCCTGTGGGAGCAGGCGTCGGCGATGACCGCGCACCTCGGCGAGCGCGACAAGGCGCGGATGAGCAGGATCGGGCTGGCGCCGCTGTCCACCGAGCAGGCGCTGGCCGCGTTCGACGCCGCGATGCTGGTGGACGCTGCGGTGCTGGTGGCCGCGCGGGTGGACCGCGCCGCGCTGTCCGACAACATCGCCGCGTTGCCCCCGCTGCTGTCCGAGCTCGTCGCCGGCCCGACCCGGCGCGTCATCGACGACACCGACGTCACCGCGTCGACGGCGGGGCTTTCGGCGCGCCTGCACGGGCTGAGCCCCGAGGCGCGCCACCGCGAGCTGGTCGACCTGGTCTGCGCCAACGCGGCGATGGTGCTCGGGGTGCCCAATCCGGCGGACATCAACTCCAGCAGCGCCTTCGGCGAGCTCGGCTTCGATTCGCTGACCGCCGTCGAACTGCGGAACCGCCTCAAAAACGCCACCGGCCTTACCCTTTCGCCGACGCTGATCTTCGACTACCCGACACCCGTCGCGCTGGCCGCGCATCTCGACACTCAACTGGCCGGTGACGCCGGTGATGGTGAACCGCCGAACCTGATGGGTCGCTTCAACGACATCATCCGCGAACTGCAGGCGCTGCTCGGCGCGCCCAACTGGAACGCCGACGACAAGTCGGTGCTGCGGGCCCGCATTCACAACCTGCTGGCCGCGGTTGCGCCGAGCCGGCCTTCCGACGCCGAACACCTCGACGACGACCTCGACGCCGCCACCGAAAGCCAACTCTTTGCGATCCTCGATGAAGAACTCGGCCGCTGACCCCCCGCCGCAAGGAGCAGCGATGCCGGGCACCTCGCAGCACGTCGACTACCTGAAACGCCTCACCGCGGATCTCAGGCGGACCCGGCGGCGCGTCGCGGAACTGGAGGGCCGGCTCTCCGAGCCCGTTGCGGTGGTGGGCATGGCGTGTCGTTACGCCGGTGGAGTCGAATCGCCGGAAGACTTGTGGGAATTGGTGATTCAGGGCCGCGACACGGTGTCGGACTTCCCGGCCGACCGCGGCTGGGACGTCGAGGGGTTGTACGACCCCGACCCCGACACCAAGGGAAAGATGTACACCCGGCAGGGCAGTTTCCTGGCGGACGCGGGCGATTTCGACGCCGGTTTCTTCGGCATCGGGCCCAGCGAGGCGCTGGCCATGGACCCCCAGCAGCGGATGATGCTCGAGATCTGCTGGGAGGCGTTGGAGCGGGCCGGGATTGACCCCTTCACGCTGCGCGGCTCGGCGACCGGGGTCTTCGCGGGCGTCATCCACGCCGGCTATGGCGGGGAGGTCAAGGGCGAGCTGGAGGGCTACGGGCTCACCGGCTCGACGCTGAGCGTGACCTCGGGCCGGGTGTCCTACGTGTTGGGCCTGGAGGGCCCCGCGGTGTCGGTGGATACCGCGTGCTCGTCGTCGTTGGTCTCCATGCATCTGGCCGCGCAGTCACTGCGGTCCGGGGAGTGCGATCTGGCGCTGGCCGGTGGCGTGACCGTGATGGCCACCCCCGCGGCCTTTGTCGAGTTCAGCCGCCAGCGTGCGCTGGCCCCCGACGGTCGCTGCAAGGTGTATGCCGGTGCGGCGGACGGGACTTCGTGGTCGGAAGGCGCCGGCGTCCTGGTGCTGGAGCGGTTGGCTGACGCCCGGCGGCTGGGGCATCCGGTGCTGGCGGTGCTGCGCGGTACCGCGGTCAATCAGGACGGTGCGTCCAACGGTCTGACCGCCCCCAACGGGCCGTCGCAGCAGCGCGTCATCCGGGCGGCGCTGGCCAACGCCGGGTTGACGGCCGCGGACGTGGATGTGGTTGAGGGCCATGGGACCGGGACGGTGCTCGGCGACCCCATCGAGGCCCAGGCGCTGCTGGCGACGTACGGGCAGGATCGCGCCGCGGACCGCCCGCTGTGGCTGGGGTCGATCAAATCCAACATCGGCCACACCTCGGCCGCGGCCGGGGTGGCCGGGGTGATCAAGATGATTCAGGCGATCCGGCACGGGGTGCTGCCCAAGACGCTGCACGTGGACATCCCGTCGCCGCACGTGGATTGGTCCGCCGGCGCGGTCTCGCTGCTGACCGATCCGCAGCCGTGGCCCGACCACGGCGGGATACGGCGGGCGGGCGTCTCGTCGTTCGGGATCAGCGGCACCAACGCGCACGTCATCGTGGAGCAGCCCCCCGCGACCCTCGACGAGGATACCGAGCCGGTTCTGGAGACGCCCGATTCGGTTGTGCCATGGGTGCTTTCGGCCCGCTCGCCCGAGGCGCTGACGGGTCAAGCGCAACGCTTGCTGGACCGGCTGAACGTCGAGGCGGGCCCGCGGGCGGTGGACGTGGGCTGGTCGCTGGCGACCACCCGGGCGGCCTTCGAGCATCGCGCGGTGCTGATCGGCGCCGACCGGGCCGCCCTGAGCGCGGGGTTGGCGGGTTTGGCGGCCGGGCGCCCCGATCCGGCCGTGCTGGTCGGCCGGACCCGGTCGGTGGGCAAGCGAGTGTTCGTGTTTCCGGGGCAGGGCTCCCAGTCGCTTGGCATGGGCGCCGAACTGTACCAACGCTTTCCGGTGTTCGCGCAGGCCTTCGATGAGGCCATCGCGGCGGTGGACGCGCACACGCGGCTGCCGCTGCGCGAGGTGATCTGGGGCACCGACCCGCAGTTGTTGCAGAGCACCGAATTCGCCCAGCCGGCACTGTTCGTGGTGGAGATCACGTTGGCCGCGCTGTGGCAGTCGTTCGGCGTCACACCGGATGTGGTGATCGGCCACTCGGTGGGCGAGATCGCCGCGGCGTGCGTGGCCGGGGCGATCTCGCTGCCCGACGCGGCCCGGCTGGTGGCGGCGCGCGGTCGCCTGATGGCCGCGCTGCCGGCCGGCGGGGTGATGATCGCCGTGGCCGCGACCGAGGACGAGGTGGCCCCCCTGCTGAACGGCGCCGTGAGCATCGCGGCGGTCAACGGCCCGCGTTCGCTGGTGCTCTCCGGTGAGCAGGCCGCGGTGGGGGCGGTCGCCGACCGGTTGGCCGCCGGTGGCGCGCGGGTGCACCGGCTGGCGGTCTCGCACGCGTTTCACTCGCCGTTGATGGAACCCATGTTGGACGACTTCGCGGCGGTGGCGGCCGGGGTCTCGGCGGCCGAGCCGCGAATCGCCCTGGTGTCCAACCTGACCGGGCAACTGGCCGGCCCCGGCTATGGCTCGGTCGCGTACTGGGTGGACCACGTGCGCCGGCCGGTGCGGTTCGTCGACGGCGTGCGGCTGGCGGAATCCCTGGCTGCCGGGGTGTTCCTGGAGGTGGGGCCGGGCGTGGCGTTGACGTCCGCGGTGGAACAGTCCCTGACCGCCGACCGGGCGTCCACGGTGGTCACGATGGCCAAAGGCCGCCCGGAGATCGACTCGCTGTTGCGGGCGGCGGGGGAGCTCTTCACGGCCGGCGCCGACGTGCAATGGGCGGCGGCCTTCGCCGATCTGCATCCCCGGCGTGTCGAGCTGCCCACCTATGCCTTTGTGCGCCGCCGGTTTTGGCTGTCCGGCGATTCGGTGGGGTCGGCCAACATCGCCAGCCTCGGTCTCACCGAGGCCGAGCACGCGTTGCTGGGCGCGGTGGTCGATCGCCCGGACTCCGGTGGTGTGGTGTTGACGGGCCGGCTTTCGGTAGCCGCCCAGCCATGGCTGGCCGACCACGCGGTCGCCGGCACCGTGCTGTTTCCCGGGGCCGGCTTCGTGGAGTTGGCGTTGCGGGCCGGCGACGAGGTCGGCTGCTCGCTGGTCCAAGAGCTCACTCTGTCGGCGCCACTGGTGGTTCCGTCGCCGCCGGCGGCCGGCGTGGTACACCTGCAGGTCGTGGTGACCGCGGCCGCCGAGGCGGGCACCCGCTCGGTCGCCGTGTATTCCCGCGCCGCGCAAGGTGATTGGGTGCTGCACGCCGAAGGCGTGCTCAGCGACGGCGCGACGCGGGAACCGGCCGCCGACCTGTCAATGTGGCCGCCGCCGGGCGCGGACGGAGTGGACGTGACCGGCGCCTACGAGGGCCTGGCGGCCCGCGGTTATGGCTACGGACCGGCGTTTCAGGGGCTGCGCGCCGTCTGGCGAAGGGGCGCCGAGATTTTCGCCGAGGTCGAGCTCCCGCAGCAGGCCGGCGTCTCGACCGCCGGCCTCGGCATCCATCCGGTGGTCCTGGACGCGGCGCTGCACGCGCTGGGGGTGGCCAACGAGCGGATCGAGACCGTCTTACCGTTCTCGTGGCAGGGCGTGAGCCTGTACGCGGCCGGCGCGTCGCGGGTGCGGGTCAGGCTGGCGCCGGCCGGTCCCGGTGCCGTCTCGATCGAGCTGGCCGATTCGTCCGGCCTACCGGTCCTGTCGGTGCGCGAGCTGGTCACGCGCGCCGTCTCGGCCGACCAGTTGACGGCGGCGGTGGCCGCCCGTTCGGGAAGCGGTGAGCTGCTCGACGTGGTGTGGTCGCCGATGTCGTTGCCGGGCAACGGGATCGGGGCGGACTTCACCGTCTGGGAGCCACCGGCGGCGGATGCCGGCGCGGTGGCGTCGGTGTATGCGGCGACGCACGAGGCCCTGGGTGCGCTGCAAAGTCGGCTGGCCGGTGAGGCGGCCGGGGTCCTGGTGGTGCAGACCCGCGGCGCGGTCGGACTGGCGGCCGAGGACGTGACGGACCTGGCCGGTGCGGCGGTGTGGGGGTTGACGCGGTCGGCGCAGGCCGAACACCCCGGTCGCGTGGTGCTGGTCGATACCGACGGAACGCTCGATGTCGCCGCCGTGATCGGTTGCGGCGAGCCACAAGTCGTGGTGCGCGACGGGGTGGCCTACAGCGCCCGGCTGAAACCGGCCGACCGGCGGCCCCTGCTGCAGCTGCCCGACCCGCCGGCGGTGTGGCGGCTGGCCGCCGGCGACGCCGGGACGCTCGAAGATCTCGCCGTCCAGGAGTATCCGCCCGCGCGACTGGAGCCCGGCCAGGTGCGGGTGGCGGTGGCCGCGGCCGGGGTGAACTTCCGCGACGTGCTGGTGGCGCTGGGCATGTACCCGGGTGCGGCCCAACTGGGCGCGGAGGGCGCCGGGATCGTCACCGAACTCGGCCCCGGCGTCGCCGATTTGGCCGTCGGGGACGCGGTCATGGGGATCTTCGGGCTGGCCGGTTCGGAGGCGGCCGTCGACCGCCGGTTGGTGACCCGGGTGCCGCGGGGCTGGTCGATGGCCCAGGCCGCGGCCGTGCCGGTGGTGTTCCTGACGGCCTATTACGGGCTGTCGGTGCTGGCCGGCCTGCGCGCCGGGCAGCGGGTGCTGGTGCACGCCGCCACCGGTGGGGTGGGCATGGCCGCGGTGCAACTGGCCCGGCACTGGGGGGCGGAGGTCTACGCGACCGCCAGCCGCGGTAAGTGGGACACCCTGCGCGCCATGGGATTCGACGATGCGCACATCGCGGATTCGCGCACGCTGGACTTCGAGCAGCAGTTCGCCGGGGGCGTCGACGTGGTGCTCAACTCGCTGGCGGGGGAGTTCAACGATGCGTCGCTGCGGCTGCTGGGCGCCGGCGGTCGCTTCATCGAAATGGGCAAGACCGATCTGCGCGACCCGGACGACATCGCCCGGGCCCATCCCGGCGTGACGTACCGCGCGTTCGATTTGATGGAGGCCGGCCCCGACCGCATCGCCGAGATGCTGGCGGAATTGCTGAGGTTGTTCGCGGCCGGCGTCCTGGTGCCGTTGCCCGTCAAGGCGTTTGATGCGCGCGGCGCCGCCGACGCCTACCGGTTCGTCAGCCAGGCCCGCCACATCGGCAAGGTCGTGCTCACCATGCCGGGCGGGCCCGCCGGGCTGGCCGGCGGCACCGCGCTGATCACCGGCGGGACCGGCATGGCCGGTTCGGCGGTGGCACGGCATCTGGTCGAGCGGCACCGGGTGCCCCACGTGATGCTGGTCAGCCGCAGCGGTGATCGCGCCGACGGCATGGCCGGGCTGGCCGCCGAACTGCGCGACGCGGGAGCGTCGGTGTCGGTGGTCGCCTGTGACGTCGGCGACCGGGCGGCCGTCGCGGCCCTGCTGGCCCGGGTGCCGGCGCGGTACCCGTTGCGGTCGGTGTTCCACGCCGCGGGCGTGCTCGACGACGCGGTGATCGCCTCCCTGACGGCGGCGCGCCTGGACACCGTGCTGCGGGCCAAGGTCGACGGGGCCTGGCACCTGCACGAGCTGACCCGGGACCTGGATCTGGCGGCGTTCGTGGCGTTTTCGTCGATGGCGGGCATCGTGGGCGCCCCTGGCCAAGGGAACTACGCGGCGGCCAACAGCTTCCTCGACGCGCTGGCGGCGCATCGCCACGCTCACGGGCTGGCGGGACTCTCGGTCGCCTGGGGAATGTGGGAAGAATCCTCCGCGATGACCCAACACCTCGGCGAGCGCGACAAGGCCAGGATGAGCCGCGCCGGGCTGAGCGCGTTGACCACCCGGCAAGCGCTGGAACTGCTGGACGCCGCGTTGCTCGCCGAACACCCCATGGTGGTGGGCACAAGACTCGATCGGGGCGCGCTGGGGCAGCACAGCGCCACGTTGCCGCCACTGCTCAGCCAGCTGGCCGCCCGCCCGGCTCGCCGGATGCTGGAGCACACCGACATGGTGTCCCTGACCGGCCTGCGGGCGCGGCTGGGCGGCATGTCGCCCGAGCAGCGGCACAGCGAACTGGTGGAACTGGTCTGCAGCAACGCGGCCACGGTATTGGGTCACAGCACCGCGGACGTCCACGCCGACGACGCGTTCGGCGATCTCGGGTTCGATTCGCTGACCGCCGTCGAGCTGCGCAACCGGCTCAAAATCGCTACCGGACTTACCCTTTCGCCCACGTTGATCTTCGATCACCCCACACCGGCCGCGCTTGCCGAACACCTCGGCACCCAGCTCGCCACCGGCGGCCCCGGCGCGGCGGCCGCCACCCCGCCCGACCGGACGGCCCGCTTCGAGGAGATCACCCGCGAACTGCAGGCGCTGCTCAATCAGCCCGACCTCAGTCCCGGCGACAAGAAGCAACTGGTCGCCCGGCTGGAAGGGCTGCTGGACACGGTGCCGGGCCCGACACCGGCACCGCTGCTGGAACACCCCGAGCACGCGTTCGACGACGACATCTCCACCGCCACCGACAGTCAGCTGTTCGCCATACTCGACGACGAAGTCGGCCCCTGACTTGCCTCCGACAGACGTCGCGATCATCGGGCTGGCCTGCAGGTTTCCGGGCGCGCCCGACCCGTCCGCGTTCTGGCGCCTGATCCGTGACGGGCGTGAGGCCGCCCAATTGGGCGGGGACGCCGGGGAATTCGACGCGGACTTCTTCAACCTGTCGCCGCGTGAGGCGGCCGCGATGGATCCGCGGCAGCGCCTGGCCCTCGAATTGACCTGGGAGCTGCTCGAGGACGCGTTCGTGGTTCCGGAAAAGATACGGGGACAAGAGGTCTCGGTGTTCCTCGGGGCGATGACGGACGACTACGCGGCCCTGACGCTGCGCGATCTCGCCGACAACCTGGACCACCACACCTTCACCGGCATCAGCCGGGCGATGATCGCCAACCGGGTGTCGTACGCCTTCGGGTTGCGCGGACCCAGCATGACCGTCGACTCCGGTCAGTCGTCCTCGTTGGTGGCGGTGCACCTCGGCTGCGACAGCGTGCGCACCGGGCGGTCGACGATGGCCGTCGCGGGCGGCGTCCACCTCAACCTGTCCGACGAAATCGCCATGCTGGAACGGGAATTCGGTGCGGTATCGGTGTCGGGCCACACCTACGCCTTCGATCGTCGCGCCGACGGCTACGTGCGCGGCGAAGGCGGCGGACTGGTGCTGCTCAAGCCGTTGGCGGCCGCCCTGGACGACGGCGACCGCATTCACGCCGTCATTCGCGGTGGCGCCGTCGGCAACGCCGGGCACAGCGGAGCCGCCCAGACCGTCCCGTCGGCGCGCAGTGAAGCGGACGTGATCCGGCGCGCGCTCGCCGACGCCGGCCTCGACATCGGCGACATCGACTACGTCGAGGCGCACGGCACCGGGACCAAGGTCGGCGACGCGATCGAAGCCCGGGCGCTGGGCGAGGTCTTCGCCGGGCGCGCGCACGATCCGGTGCGGGTCGGCTCGGTGAAGACCAACATCGGTCACGCCGGCAGCGCCGCGGGAATCGCGGGCCTGCTCAAGGCCGCCCTGGCGGTCGAACATGCCGCGATCCCGCCCAGCCTCAACTACACCGACCCCGAGGCCGGGCTGAATCATCTTGGGCTGCAAGTCAACACCGCCCTGGCGGCGTGGCCGTCGGGGGATCGGCCGCGGCGGGCCGGGGTGTCCTCGTTCGGCATGGGCGGCACCAACGCCCACCTGATCGTCGAGCAGGCCCCGGCCCAGCGGGACACCGCGCCATCGGATTCGCGGGCGGCCACGGATGGGGTTGTGCCGTGGGTGCTGTCGGCCCGTTCCGAACGGGCGCTGGTTAACCAGGCCCGGCGGCTGTCTGACTTCGTGGCCGACCGGGCCGGCGTGAACCCCCTCGACGTGGCCTGGTCGCTGGTCGACACCCGGACACTCTTCGAGCACCGCGCGGTCGTGGTGGGTCGCGACGCCGCGGCGCTGACGGCGGGGTTGGCGGCCGTCGCCGCGGGGGAGCCACGGCCGAATGTCGCGGTGGGCCGGGCGGGTTCGTCCGGCGCGACGGCCTTCGTGTTCCCGGGTCAGGGCTCGCAATCGTTGGGCATGGGTCGGCAACTGTACGACCGGTTCGACGCGTTCGCCCGCGCGTTCGACGAGGCCGCCGCGTCGGTGGACGCGCACGTCCGGCTGCCGCTGCGCGAGGTGATGTGGGGTGACGACCCGGAGTTGTTGCGCAGCACCGAGTTTGCCCAGCCGGCCTTGTTCGTGTTGGGCCTCGCGCTGGCGGCCTTGTGGGAATCCTTCGGTGTGACACCGGATGTGGTGATGGGGCACTCGGTGGGTGAGATCGCCGCGGCGTGCGTGGCCGGGGTGCTGTCGCTCGCGGACGCGTCGCGCATGGTGGCGGCGCGGGGCCGGTTGATGGCGCAACTGCCGGCCGGCGGGGTGATGGTGGCGGTCGAGGCCGGCGAAGCCGAGGTCGCCGGGCTGCTGACCGACGGGGTGAGCCTCGCGGCGGTCAACGGCCCCAACGCGGTGGTGCTGTCCGGCGCCCAGGCCCCCGTCGAAGCGCTGGCGGACCGGCTGGCCCGGATCGGTCGGCGCGTGCATCGGCTGGCGGTGTCGCACGCGTTTCACTCGTCGCTGATGCAGCCCATGGTGGCGCAGTTTGCCGCGGCGGTGGCCGACATCGAGGCCAGGCAGCCGCGAATCGGGCTGGTGTCCAACCTGACCGGCCAGTTCGCGGGCGGCGGCTACGGCTCGCCGCAGTACTGGGCGGCGCACATCGGCCAGCCGGTGCGCTTCTTCGAGGGGGTGCGCGCCGCCGAGGCCGCCGGCGCCGGGACCTTCGTGGAGCTGGGCCCGGGCGCGGCGCTGACGGCGGCGGTCGACCAATCGCTGAGCACGCCGCAGGCCGTATCGGTGCCCACCATGACCAAGGACCACCCCGAAACGGAATCGCTGCTGTTCGCGGCCGCCCGGCTGTTCACCCGCGGCCTCGACCCGAACTGGGCCGCCGTGTTCGCCGGACGCAACGCCCGGCGGATCGACTTGCCCACGTACGGCTTTGCACGGCAACGTTTTTGGCTGGGATCCGGCGGAGCCGGGGCGGCGCCGCCCGCCACGGCGGCTCGAGCACCCGACCTGGCGCAGCGGTTGCACGGACTGGCCCCCGACGATCAGCACCGTGTGCTGGTCGAATTGGTCTGCGAGCACGCGGCGGCCGTCTCGGGGCATCCCGGCGGCCACGCCATCGACCACGACCGCGCGTTCGGCGACCTCGGGTTCGACTCGATGATCGGGGTCGAACTGCGCAACCGCCTCACCAGCCATACCGGACTGGCTTTGTCGCGAACGCTGATCTTCGATTATCCGACGCCGGCCGCGTTGGCCGATCATCTTCGCCGGCAACTGCTGCACGACGAGGCGGGCGAATCCGACGACGAAAGAATTTGGTCGACGCTGCGCAAGATTCCGGTGCGCGAGCTCCGAAGAACGGGAATGCTCGAAAAACTTTTATTGCTCGCCGGCGTACCGGAAACGTCGGCCGCAGACGCACATTCCGGTGTCGACGACATCGACTCGTTGAGCCCGGACGCATTGATCGCGATGGCGCTGAGCTCGGCGGACGAGGAAGACACCGAGTGATGAATTCCCCACTGGCGGATATGATTACGCGAACAGAACGACGCCCTAATGAGGCATGTGTTGAATACCAAAGACTTTTGCGCCGCGCTACGGGACGGCATAAACTTCCGGCATTACGCGGAGCCGTATTGAGGTTGGTCGGCAACCAAGAGAGCAGATCATGAGCGTCATCGCGGGTGTGTTCGGCGCAGTGCCGCCGCATCGCTACAGTCAAAGCGAGGTCACCGACCAGGTGGTCAAGTTCCCCGCGCTGGCCGAGCACGAAGAGATCGTCCGGCGCCTGCACGCCGCCGCCAAGGTCAACAGCCGCCACCTGGTGCTGCCCCTCGAGCGCTACCACGAGCTCACCGACTTCGGTGCCACCAACGAGATCTTCGTCGACAAGGCCGTGGAGCTGGGCTGTGAAGCGCTGCTGGGCGCGCTCGACGAGGCCGGGCTGCGACCGCGGGACATCGACATGATCGCCACGACGACGGTGACCGGCATCGCGGTGCCGTCGCTCGACGCGCGGATCGTCGGGCGGCTGGGCCTGCGCCCGGACGTGCGGCGGATGCCGCTGTTCGGCCTGGGTTGCGCGGCCGGGGCGGCCGGGGTGGGCCGGCTGCACGACTACCTGCGCGGTGCCCCGGACGGCGTCGCCGCGCTGGTGTCGGTCGAGCTGTGTTCGCTCACCTTTCCGACGGTCCGCCCGACCGTGTCGGGACTGGTCGGGACGGCGATGTTCGGCGACGGCGCCGCCGCCGTGGTCGCCGCCGGGGACCGTCGCGCCCAGCAATTGAATTCCGCCGGGCCAGACATCGTGGATTCGCGCAGCCGCCTGTATCCCGAATCGCTGCACATCATGGGCTGGAACATCGGCTCGGACGGCGTGCAACCGACGATGTCGCCGGAGCTGCCCAACGTCATCGACCGCTATCTGGCCGACGACGTGAGCAGCTTCCTCACGCCGCACGGGCTGACGAAGGACGACATCGGCGCCTGGGTCACCCACCCCGGCGGCCCCAAAGTGATCGACGCGATCGCCAAGAGCCTCGAACTGCCCCCGGAGGCGCAGGAACTGACCTGGCGCTCGCTGGGGGAGGTGGCCAACCTCTCGTCGGCGTCGGTGCTGCACATCCTGCGCGACACCATCGCCAAACCGCCGCCGGCCGCCAGCCCCGGCCTGTTGCTCGCGATGGGGCCCGGCTTCGGGTCCGAACTGGTGCTGCTGCGCTGGCACTGACGCTCTCGCGAAACCCGTTGCGGCCCAAGTGTTTACTCGAGCAACTCGGAGAGCTCCAACCAGCGTCCCTCCGTCGCGGCGACCTCGTCCTCGAGCGCGCGCAACTCCCGGGTGAGCCGGGTGATGCCGACGTGGTCGGACTGGTCGTGCGCGGCCAGTTCGTGGTGCTTGTCCGCGATCCGATCCGCCAACCGCGCGAGCTGCCGGTCCAGGGCGGCCACCTCCTTTTCCGCGGCCCGGCGTTGTGCGCCGGACATCGCCTGGGCCTCGGGCGGGGAAGCGGGCCGCGGCGAATCCTGGGCGGCCCGGGCGGTCCGCTCGCCGGCGAGCCGCAGGTACTCGTCGACGCCGCCGGGTAGGTGCCGCAACCGGCCGTCGAGCACCGCGTACTGCTGATCGGTGACCCGCTCCAGCAGATAGCGGTCGTGCGAGACGACGATCAGCGTGCCGGCCCACGAGTCCAGCAGATCCTCCATGGCGGCCAGCGTGTCGGTGTCGACGTCGTTGGTCGGCTCGTCCAGTAGCAACACGTTGGGCTCGGAAAGCAGGGTGAGCAACAGCTGCAGCCGCCGCCGCTCACCGCCGGAGAGATCCTCGACGCGGGCCGACAGCTGGCCTTGAGACCCGCGCACGCCGAAGCCGAGTCGCTCCAGCAGCTGCGCCGGGGTGACCTCGCGGCCGTCGACCTGGTAGCCGCCCTGCAGTCGGCCCAGCACATCGGCGATCCGGTCGCCGCGGACCGCGGCCAGCGCGTCGCCCTGCTGGTCGAGTACCGCCAGGCGCACGGTCTTGCCGCGCTTGACGCGGCCCGCGTCCGGCTCGATGGTGCCGTCGATCAACCTCAGCAGGGTCGACTTGCCGGCGCCGTTGGCCCCGACGATGCCGGTGCGCTCGCCGGGGGCGATCCGCCACTCGACATCGCGCAGCACCGGGCGGCCCCCGAACGAGACCGAGACGTCGAGCAGGTCGACCACGTCCTTGCCCAGCCGGGCGGTGGCCAGCTTGGCCAGTTCGACGGTGTTGCGCAGCGGCGGCACGTCGGCGATCAGCTGGTTGGCCGCCTCGATCCGGAACTTGGGTTTTGACGTCCGCGCCGGCGCGCCGCGGCGCAGCCATGCCAGCTCCTTGCGCATCAGGTTCTGCCGCTTGGCCTCGGCGACGGCGGCCATCCGGTCCCGCTCGACGCGCTGCAGAACGTAGGCGGCGTAGCCGCCGTCGAACGGTTCGACGATTCCGTCGTGCACCTCCCACGTCGTGGTGGCGACTTCGTCGAGGAACCAGCGGTCGTGGGTCACCAGCAGCAGCCCGCCGGTGTTGCGCGCCCAGCGTTGCCGCAGATGCCCGGCCAGCCAGGTGATGCCCTCGATGTCGAGATGGTTGGTGGGCTCGTCGAGCGCGATGACGTCCCATTCGCCGATCAGCAATCGGGCCAGCTGCACCCGGCGACGCTGCCCACCGGACAGGGTGGAAACCGTTGCCTCCCAGGCGATGTCGGAGACCAGCCCGGCGACCACGTCGCGCACCCGCGCGTCGCCGGCCCACTGGTGTTCGGCCGCCTCGCCGACGAGCGTGTAGCCCACGGTGCGGTCCGGGTCCAGGGTGTCGGCCTGGCTCAGCGCGCCGACCCGCAACCCGCTGCGCCGGGTGACCCGCCCGGCGTCGGGTCGTTGCTGACCGGTCAGCAGCCGCAGCAGGCTGGATTTGCCGTCGCCGTTTCGCCCGACGATGCCGATGCGGGCGCCGTCGTTGACCCCGAGCGTGATCGAGTCGAAGACCACCTGAGTCGGATATTCGAGGTGTACGGCCTCGGCCCCAAGTAGGTGCGCCACCGGGCCGACCCTAGCGTCCCGCCGCTAGCCGAGGGTCAGCAGCGCGTGGTCCACCTGGCTTTGGGTTTCCGCCGACGCCTTGCTGGCCACGGCGTCCAGGAAGCGGCTCGCGACGTCGCGCAGCTTCAGGTTCGCCTCCTGGGAACGCCACACCAGGATGTCGAACGCGCGCTCGGCCGAGATGCCGTACGCGGTCATCAGCACGCCCTTGGCCTGCTCGATGCGCGCGCGGGCATCGGCCACCGCCGACAGCACGTTGGTGATGTCGGAGTGCAGGGAGTCGGTGACGTCGACGTAGAACCCGGACGTGCCGGCCAGCGCACCGGTGCCGTCGACCATCCGATCGCCGGCGACGACGACGCACCGGGTGCGACCGGCGGTGTCGATGATGCGGTGCCGGCTGCTGAACGGCTTGCCCTTCATCACGCGGTCGAGCACGGCCGCCACCCGCTCCCGGTCGTCCGGATGCTTGTGTTGCAGCAGCAGTTCCGTGGTGGGCTTGACCTGTCCCGGCTTGTAGCCGTGCATGCGCGCGACCGCGTCCGACCACTCCCAGCGATGGCCGTCGATGTAGAACCAGAACCTGCCGACGCGCTGCGGCTCGCCGAGGCCCAGCACCAGGTCGACCGCACTCAGGTCGCCTTCCTCGACGACGTCAGTCACCACCGGCTCACGGCGCTCAACAGTGTCGTCGCTGGAGTTCACCGTCATGGTGCGATTCCCCAATCCCCGTTGTGAAAACCTTGGCTTGTCAATTCCCGTTTTTGCGCGGCTCCATGCCTAGGCCACGCGGTACCGCTCGGCGTCGCGGTGTTTGAACTCGCACCCGAAGCCCGGGCGGTGCTGATCGGGCCGCAGGGCCCCGCCCTCGGGGGACAGGGCGCCCTCGAAGAGCAGGTGCTCGATGCGGTGGTGGTCGTGGAAGTACTCCAGGTGTCGCAGGTTCGGGATCGTGGTGGCGACGTGGGCGTGCAGGTTGGGAGCGCAGTGCCCGGACACGTCGACGTTGTAGGAAGCGGCCACGGCCGCGGCGCGCACCCAGTCGGTGATGCCCCCGCAGCGGGTGACGTCGATCTGCAGGCAGTCCACCGCGTCGGCGGCGAGCATCCGGTTGAAGTAGGCCAGGTCGTAGCCGTACTCGCCGGCGGTGACATCCGGACTCACCTGGTCGCGCACCTCCCGCAGGCCGGCCAGGTCGTCGGAGGAGACGGGTTCTTCGAACCAGGTGACGCCGTGGTCGGCCATGGCGTGGGCCACCCGGATGGCCTGCTTGCGGCGGTAGCCGCCGTTGGCGTCGACATACAGTTCGGTGTCCGGCCCGATCACCTTGCGCGCCAAGGCGATTCGATCCAGGTCGCGGCCCACGTCGGAGCCCCATGACTCGCCGATCTTGATCTTCACCCGCGGGATCTTCCACTCGCCGACCCAGCGTTCGAGTTGGGCACGCGTGGTGCGCTCGTCGTAGGTGGTGAAGCCGCCGCTGCCGTAGATCGGCACTTCGGGGTGCGCCATGCCGAGCAGCCGGCACACCGGCAGCTCCAGCAGCTTGCCCTTGAGGTCCCACAGCGCGGTGTCGAGCGCGGAGATCGCGCACGACGTCAGCCCGGGCCGCCCGTTGTTGCGCATCGCGATGACCATCGACTGCCACCGGGCCGGGATGTCCACGGCGCTGTGGCCGGTGAGCGTGCCGGCGAGCTTGCCGGTGATCAACGCGGCGCACGCGCCGTCGGCGTAGGTGTAGCCGATGCCGCGCCGGCCGCCGGCCGCAACCTCGGCGAGCACCAGCGTGGTCGACGACCACGACAGGGTGCCGTCGGCTTCCGGTGCGTCGGTGGGGATTTCGTAGGCCTGCGCGGTGACCCCTTCGATAGCCGCGTCGATGCGCGCGGTTGTCATCGCGCCCACCGGCGGCCCGCCCGCGCCGCGAGCCACGCGCCCACCCCCGCCGCGCCGAGCGCGCCGGTACCGCTGATGGCGGGATGCTGGGACGCCCACAGTTGCGGGCTGCGCGCGTGCGACTTGTCATCGAACTGGCCGTGCGCGCCGTGGTCGGTGCCCGGTTCGTCGTCCAGCGGCTGCCACAGGTTGTGCGGCCGGCCGGGCCCGACGTGTTCCTCGGTCTGCTGGGAGTCGTAGCCGGTGCGCCCGAGGTAGCGGTCCAGCAGCGGCGCGACGAACTTCTGCCCCAGCAGCGTCACCATGGTGGAATCGCCGACCCAATACTGCTTTCGGCCCGGATGGTCGGCGGCATACAGGACGCCCCGCGCAGCGACCTCGGGCTGGTAGATCGGCGGCACCGGCTGGGGATGGCGGGGCAGCCGGGACAGCACCCAGGAGAACTGCGGGGTGTTGACCGCCGGCATCTGCACGACGGTGATCCGCACCTTCGAGCCCTCGTGGAACAGTTCGCAGCGCACCGATTCGGTGAACCCGTTGACCGCGTGCTTGGCGCCGCAATAGGCCGACTGCAACGGGATCGACCGCTGGCTGAGCGCCGAGCCGACCTGCACGATGGTGCCGCGGTTGCGGGGGCGCATCTTGGCCAGCGCCGCCATGGTGCCGTGCACGTAGCCGAGGTAGGACACCTCGGTCACGCGCTTGAACTCCTCGGCGCTGATCTCGCGCAGCGGCGCGAACACCGAGGTGAACGCTACGTTGACCCACACGTCGATGGGGCCGAAGGCGGATTCGGCCTCGTCGGCGGCGGCGACGACGGCCGAGTGGTCGGCCACGTCGGTCGGGATCGCCAGCGCCTTGCCGCCGCCGGCCTCGACGTCGCGGGCGGCGCCGTCGAGCCCCGCGGCGCCGCGGGCGAGCAGGGCGACGTTGGCGCCGCGCCGCCCGAACTCTTTCGCGGTGGCGCGGCCGATGCCGGCGCTGGCTCCGGTGATCACCACTGTCTGTGTCATCGCAGAACTGCCTTTCGCTCGGTCGGAGTTGTCACTGATGGTGGGCGTCGTCGTCGGTGAGGATGGCCGTGCATTCGAGCATCAGGGCGTGCGCGAATGCCTGGGGCAGGTTGCCGCGCAGCTGGCGCTGCCGCACGTCGTACTCCTCGCAGAACAGCCCCGGCGGGCCGCACGCGGCGCGGTTGCGTTCGAACCAGCGCATGGCGCAATCGCCGTGGCCCAGTTGGTGTTCGGCCAGCGCCATCATGAATCCGCAGAGCAGGAAGGCGCCCTCGGCGTCGCCGAGCTCGCGCTCGTCGTGCCGGAAGCGATAGACGAACCCGTCCTCGGTGAGTTCGCGGCGAACGGCGTCCAGGGTGGACCGGGTGCGGGGGTCGTCGGCGGGCACGGCGCCGCGCACCGGCGGCAGCAGCAACGACGCGTCCACCCCCGTCAGCCGCGGGCTGCGCTGCCAGTAGCCGTGCGGGTGCAGGCTGCTCGACGCGGTGTCGGCCAGGATCGCGTCGGCCAGGGAAGCGCACGCGGTGACCTCTGGCCCGGCGCCGGCCAGCTTGGCGACGGCGCGTAGCCCGGCCACACAGGCCAGCCGGGACTGCGTCCAGTGCTCGTTCTCGATTTCCCACACCCCGGCATCCGGTTCACGCCAACGCTTTTCGATGGCCCGGATGGCGGTCTGCACCGCGCGCCACCCCTCGGCGTCGAGCCGGTCGGCGGCACCCGCCTTGGCCAGCAACTGCAGCGCCTCACCGAAGACGTCGAGCTGGAACTGCTGGTTGACCCAGTTGCCGACCTTGTCCGAGCCGCCGGGATAGCCGGGCAGGTCGAGCGTCTCCTCGCCGGGCACCGCGCCGCCGGTGACGGTGTAGGCGGGCTTGAGGTTGGGGCCGTCCTCGAGCAGCCGGGCGCCGACGAATTCGACCGCCCGGTCCAGCAGTTCGGTGGTGCCGACGGCGGCGGCGGCCATGCCGGCGTACACCTGGTCGCGGATCCAGGCGTAGCGGTAGTCGTAGTTCTGGTTGGTGTGCGCGCGTTCGGGCAGGCTCATGGTGGCGGCGGCCACCATGCCGCCCCCGCTGCTGGTCAGGCCGCGCAGCACCGCGTAGGAGTGGCTGCCGTCGCGCGCGGCGATGGTGCAGTTCAGCCGGGGCACGCTGCGCTGCCAGGCGGCCGCGGTGGCGTCCCAGGCCAGGTCGGGGTCCGGCGGCCGCTCGGGCAGCGCGCGTTCGGACAGCTCCAGCACCAGGTCGTGGTGCCGGCCGTCCTCGAGGGTGATCTCGCAGGTGAGCAGCTCGCTCCTGTCGTGCGAGGCCTTGACGACGCGGGCCTGGCAGCCGGCCAGCCACCGCCAGCGCAACCGGCCCGAGCGGCCGCTCCACACGCCGTCCTCGCAGGACGGCTGGCCGAGGCCGTGTTTGCCGAACCCCGCGCCCGGCGCCAGCAGCACCCGCACCCGCGCCGTCCCGCGGCACACCGTGAGGCGGCGCAGCAGCACCACCCGGTCGGGATCGCCCGGAAAGGCGAGCGCCTCACGGCATTCCACCGTGCCGTCGCGGGTGATCCAGCGGTTGCGCCAGATCAGGGTGCCCGGCTCGTAATAGCCCCCCCACACGTGCCGGACGTCGGTCGGCGTGATCGCGTAAACCCCGCCGCCGCCAATGAGATTGGAGAAGACGGCGTCGGAATCCCAGTGCGGCGCGCACATCCACGCGATGTCGCCCTGCGGCCCGATCAGTGCGCCGCGCTCGCCGTCTGCGAGCAACGCGTACTCACGCAGCACCCGGGGGGCGAAGGTCGTCTCGACGTCGATCGTTCGGTCAGCCACGGGCTCTCGCCTCCGACCTCCGTCCCGCAGTGGTATCGATCTTCCCGCCGGCCAACCGTTCGGCGAGCCGCGAGGCCAGCGCCATGATGGTCAGCGCCGGGTTCGCCGAGCCCTGCGTGGGACACACCGAGCCATCGGCCAGAAACAGGTTCGGGACGCCCCACACGCGCTGATCGGAGTCGACGACCGAATTGTCCGGGCTGGTGCCCATCCGGGCGCCGCCGATCAGGTGGGCGAAGCGCTGGATGGTGAGCACGTCCTGGGCGTCGGCGGCGTGCAGGATGTCGCCGATCACCTTGGTGGAGTAGGCCATGTTGGCCTTGTCGTTGTCGCACAGCGTGTAGTCGAACCGGGCCACCGGGATGCCGTAGGGGTCCTTCGCTTCATCCCCAGAGGCCAGCGTCACGCGATTGTCCGGCAGCGGCAGCAGCTCGTTGAGCACGCCAACGGTCGCCCAGTGGTTGTAATCGCGCATGTACTCCCGCATCGCGCGGCCCCAGTGCCCCTCGGCCAGCACGTGTTCGGCCCAGCCGATGGGCAACGGCGATACGGTCTGGATGGCGAAGCCGCGGGCGAAGCCACGGGATTGGTCGGTCTCGTAGAACTGTTCGGAGGTCACCTCCGGGGGCGGCGCCTTGTACATCCGCACCTCCTCGGACCACCGGCCCGCGGACTGGGTGGCGCCCTGAACCATCACATAGCGTCCGACCTGGTCGTCGTTGTTACCCAACCCGTTCGGGAAGCGGTCGCTGGCCGAGTTCAACAGCAGCCGCGGTGTCTCGATCGAATACCCGGCTATGGCAACCACTTTGGCGCGTTGCAGCCGCTCCTTGCCGCCCACCTCGTCGTAGTAGACCACGCCGCGGGCGGCGCCGCTCTCGTCCAGCTCGACGCGCGAGGCCATACAGTTGGCGCGGATCTCCACGGCATGGGCCAGCGCGTCGGGCAGGTGCGTGACGTACGGGCTGGCCTTGGCGTTGACCTTGCAGCCCTGCAGGCAGTAGCCGCGGTAGATGCAGTGCGGGCGATTGCCGAAGGTGCCGTTGACGATGCCGACGGGCCCGACCCGCATCTCGATGCCGAGCTTGAGCGCCCCCCGCCAGATCTTGGCGGCGGCACCCGAAATGGGATGCGGCGCAAAGGGATAGCGATGCGGATCGCCCCAGGGCCAATTCTGGCCGGCCACCGGCAGCTCGAGCTCGACCTGCTCGTAGTGGCGGCGGATGTCCTCGTAGCGGATGGGCCAGTCCGCCCCGACCCCGTCGCGGGTGTAGGTCTCGAAGTCGCTGGGGTGAAACCGCGGGGTGTATCCGGCGTAGTGCACCATCGAGCCGCCCACCCCGCGCCCGGAGTTGTTCTTGCCCAACTCGATCGGGTCATCGCCGCCGATGATGCGTTTCTGTGTCCAGTACAGCGCGTGCGATCCGGCCTCGTCGGACACCCAGTCCTCGTCGGGATGCCAGAACGGGCCGGCTTCCAGGATCACCACCCGCCAGCCCTCGCGGGCCAGCCGCTGCGCGAGCACCGAGCCACCGGCCCCGGCACCGACGACCACCAAATCGACCTCGTCGTCATCGGCGTAGCGCCGCATGGTCTTTTCGCCCGGTAGATCGCGGGTGTGCACGTCGAGCAGGAACCGCGAGTCGTTGTCCTTCGGTCCGACCGCACCCTTGAACAGGCCCCGCAGGAAGTCGCCCATCACAGCTCCCCGTTGTTCACGATTCGCACCGGGTCCTCGTCGGTGGCGCCCCGGGTCTCGTATGGTTCGCGCGCGGCGGCCGGACCGGTGGCGCCGCCGAGGCGCATGAAGCCGCGCGGGTAGGCCGGGCCGCCGAACCCGATCTCGTTCCACGCCCACGGGTGGGAGTAGAAGCCCGACAACGTCATTCGCATGCACACCGACCATGCCCGCTTGACGTTCAGGCTCTGCCACGCCCCGCCCTGCAGGTCGGCCTGGGAGAATTTGTCGATGATCGCCTCGCGGGTGGTGATATCGGCGTCGGCGAAAGAGGTTGCGCCGTAGTGGTTCCTCGCCGTCTCATCGAGCCCGCGCAGCACCAGCCGCCAGGTGTCGCGGTCGTCGGGCATGTCGGCGTACTGGTAGCCGTCGAGGCGCCCGTCGGCGAGCTTGGAGTCCACCGACTCGGCCGCCGGCACCCGCGGTTCGACGTCCTGCGCGAGCACCGTGTCGCAGAACGCGCGCAGGCACGGCTCCTCTTCGGGGGTGAAAAACCGCAGCGGCCCAGGCGGTTCCAGGCGGGCCAGCACCACCTTGCGGGTGGCCTCGTCCCAGTTGTCGGCGGTCTCGAGCACGTCGTAGTCGGGGTAGCGCCCGATCATCTGCGGCGTGACGCCGCGCCGCTGCTTGGGCAGCCAGGACGGGTGCGGTGGTTTGCCGTCGGGGCGCAGGTTGGGCAGGTGGTCGGGGCGTGCGGTGTTGGCCATCTCGGGAATCCCAGCTCCCTAATCCCGGAACCGTTCGCGGCGCAGGATCGACGCCAATAGCCCCATCCCGCCGACCATGCACATCAATCCCGGCGCCGCGATCGGAGGCCCCATCGGCACGTTGTAGGAGGCGTTCTTCCACCCGCCCGGTTTGCGCGCGACCCCGCGCGCGTGCAGGTATTCGCCCATCAGGCCGTTGGCCGTGTAGATGCCCGCGGTGATGGGCAGCCAGAGCTTCGCCCAGCGCCGGGAGAACACGCCGCCGATGCCGGCGACGACCACGGGCGGCGTCACGACGATCGGGCTCCACATCCATTTGTTGCCGAAGCTCGCTTTGTAGTGCTCGAAGTAGATTTCGGCCGTCGTGACCATTGCCGCGATGGCGGTCAGACCGGACAGCGAGCGTTCGAAACGGCCGTGCGCGACGTCGTACAACGCTCGCCCGGCCAAATGTTGGACCTCGCCGAGTCCGTCGCCGGCGGTGCGGCCCTTTTGCCGTCCGCCGTTGCCCAGCAACAACATCTGTCTCCCTTTCTCGCGCGCGTATCCCCGGGCCGGCGGTTACCAGCCCGGGCTGATTTCGTAGATCGAACGGTCGGTGGCTTGTCGCTCGCCGAGCGATTCCGTCGTCGTATCCATCAAGCGACCTCGCCTTCGGGCTGGAAGGAAACACGGTCCCGGCGGGCTTCGGCATCCGCACTGTGGGTGCAGTAACGGTCGCCAAAGCCGCCCAGAAAACTGGGAAGCGCCCAGCTGTGTCTTTCAACCGAGGAGGTCCCGACGACGCGTCGCGACCGAAGCGCATCGGCTGTGTACCCGGCGTCATGCTGCGCAAACGGGTTCGCAGCTGGTTCTCAGCGTGCCTTAAGGAGCGCAGGTCGCGACGACGAATCGGCGGACTCCGCTTTCGCCGGCGGCCGACGGATCACGAAGCGCGGGAACCCAATTCGCGCAGGCGTTTGAGCACGAGTCATCCCACCTGCATCGAAATGGTCGGCGACAGGCGCTCCAGGTACCACAGCGCCTTCCACCACGCCGGCACGATGACGATGGCGTCGCCGCGCAGCACGGCACGCAGGACACGATCGGCGAATTTCTCCGGCGCCATCGGCCGCGTCGGCTCCCAGGCTTTGAGGATGTCCTCGTCGCTGGCGCCCGTATTGTTCATCCGGCCGTAGACGCCGCCGGTGAGGATCGGGGTGCGGATGGCGCCCGGACACAGCACGGACACCTTGACGTTGTGGCGTTCGGCCTCCAGCCGCAGCGCCTTCGACAGTGCGACGACGGCGTGCTTGGAGGCGGTGTAGCTGACGGTGCCGGGGCCGGCCAGCAGACCGGCCATCGACGCCGTGTTCACGATGTGGCCCGAGCGCTGCCGGATCATGATCGGATACACGGCCTGGATGCCGTGCACGACACCGTGCAGGTTGACGGCCAGGACGTCGTTCCAGTCCTCGAGGCTGTAGGAGTCGACCTCACCGCCGACGCCGATGCCGGCGTTGTTGAACAGGTAGTCGATCCGCCCGGAGCGCTGCACGGCCTGGGCGACCGCGTCCTCGAACGCGGGGTAGCTGCGGACGTCGAGCTCGATCGCGTGGGCCTTGCCGGCGCCGAGGCGCTGTGCCAGCCGCTGGGCCGCCTCGAGCTGGCGATCGGCGAGCCAGACCTGCGCGCCGCCGTCGACCAACTTGGTGGCCAGCGCTGCGCCGATGCCCGACGCTCCGCCGGTGATGAATGCGACCTTGCCCGACACGCTCGACGCCATGGGGGCAGGATAGGCGCCGTCTGCGCAGCTCAACAGTGGTTCGCCGGCGATGACTGAAGTTGTCGGTGGCCGGTGGCATGATCGCACGTGTGTTCGAAGAAGTCATCGCGCGGTTCGATGAGCAGTTCGAGCGGCATTATCCGTCGACCACGGGGGAGTCGAGGGCGTTGATCGACGACATCTGCGGGTCGGCGCGGGCGGAGAACCGGGCCGCGGCCGCCCAGTTGGTCGCGATCGGCAAGTTGTTCGCCTACCGGTTGTCGCGGTGTTCCGAGACCGAGGACTGGGCGGTCGACACCGAGGCGGCGGCGGCCGCCGAGGTGGCCGCGGCCTTGCGGATCAGTCAGGGGTTGGCCGCGAGCCGGTTGCGCTACGCGCGGGCGATGCGGGAACGGTTGCCGAAGGTGGGCGCGGTCTTTAGGGCCGGCGACATCGGATATTTGATGTTCCAGACGATCGTGTTTCGCACCGATTTGATTGAGGACGTCGAGGTGCTGGCGGCGGTGGACGCGGCGCTGGCCGCCAACTTGGCGCGGTGGCCGTCGATGACCCGCGGACGGCTCGGCGCGCAGATAGACAAGATCGTGGCCATGGCCGATGCGGATGCGGTGCGGCGACGCAAGGAGTTCGTGGCAGACCGGGAGGTCTGTATCACCGATGGTGTCGGGGGCATCGCGGAGATTCACGCCAGCCTGCTCACCCCGGACGCGCATGCGCTCGACAAACGGCTGGACGCGTTGGCGGGCACGGTGTGTGAGCACGACCCGCGCACCCGCGAGCAGCGCCGCGCTGATGCCTTGGGCGCGCTGGCATGCGGGGCGGACCGGCTTGGCTGCCGCTGCGGGCGCGCCGACTGCGCAGCCGGCAAACGACCCGCGCCGAGTCCGGTGGTAATCCACGTGATCGCCGAGCGCTCGGTGCTGGACGGGGCGGCTAAGGCGCCGGCATCAGAGCTGGGCGCCGACGGGCTAATCGCCCCCGAACTGGTCGCCGAGTTGGCCGCCACGGCCAAACTCTCCCCGCTGATCCACCCCGGCGAGGCCGCCCCCGAGCACGGCTACATCCCTTCGAAAGCGCTGGCCGATTTCGTGCGGTGCCGGGACCTGACCTGCCGCTGGCCCGGCTGCGACCGCCCGGCCACGGACTGCGACCTCGACCATACGATCCCGTACGCCGACGGCGGGCCGACGCATGCGTCGAACCTCAAGGCGCTGTGCCGCACCCATCATTTGGTCAAGACGTTTTGGGGCTGGCGCGAACAGCAGCTGCCCGACGGCACCCTGATCCTGACCTCACCGGCCGGACACACTTACGTCACCACCCCGGGCAGCGCGCTGCTGTTCCCCAGCCTGTGCGTGCCCACCGGCGCGATACCGGCTACCGAAGCCGACCCGCCCCGCGACTACTGCGCCGACCGGACGGCGATGATGCCCAAACGCCGCCGCACCCGCGCCCAGGACCGCGCCGCGCGCGTGGCCACCGAACGCCGCCACAACCGCGACGCACGCCTGGCCCGAGCGGCCCCACCGGCGAACCACGCCTGGCCCACCACGCACGGGTTCGACGAGGATCCACCACCGTTCTAACGGGAACCACCGCCCTTCTAGCTGCCCTGATGTGCCATGATGTCCAAGCTGTCAAGACTCAGGGAGCAGCAGTGGATCTCAATTTTTCGATGGTCACACGACCGGTCGAGCGGTTGATCGCTACCGCGCAGAACGGGCTGGAGGTCTTGCGACTGGGGGGCCTGGAAACCGGTAGCGTGCCGTCGCCGTCGCAGATCGTCGAGAGCGTGCCGATGTACAAGCTGCGGCGGTATTTTCCGCCGGACAGCCGGCGCGGCCCGTCACCCGCCGGGCCGCCGGTGCTGATGGTGCACCCGATGATGATGTCGGCGGACATGTGGGACGTCACGCGCGAGGAAGGCGCGGTGGGCATCCTGCACGCCCAGGGCATCGACCCCTGGGTCATCGACTTCGGCGAGCCGGACAAGGTCGAAGGCGGCATGCGGCGCACCCTGGCCGACCACATCGTCGCGCTCGGCCAGGCCATCGACACCGTCAAGGATGTGACCGGCAGCGACGTGCATCTGGTCGGCTACTCCCAGGGCGGGATGTGGTGTTACCAGGTCGCCGCCTACCGGCGTTCCAAGGCCCTCGCCAGCATCGTCACCTTCGGTTCGCCGGTGGACACGCTGGCCGCGCTGCCCATGGGCATCCCGGCGAATTTCGCGGCGCCCGCCGCCAATTTCATGGCCGACCACGTCTTCAGCCGGCTGGCGATCCCCAGCTGGATGGCGCGCACCGGCTTCCAGATGCTCGACCCGCTCAAGACCGCCAAGGCGCGGGTGGACTTCCTGCGCCAGCTGCACGACCGCGAGGCGCTGCTGCCGCGCGAGCAGCAGCGCCGATTCCTCGAGCGCGAAGGCTGGATCGCGTGGTCGGGTCCGGCGATCTCCGAGCTGCTCAAGCAGTTCATCGCGCACAACCGGATGATGACCGGCGGCTTCGCAGTCAACGGCCAGATGGTGACGCTCACCGACATCACCTGCCCCGTGCTGGCGTTCGTCGGCGAGGTCGACGACATCGGACAGCCCGCCTCGGTGCGCGGCATCCGGCGGGCTGCCCCCAACGCCGAAGTCTACGAATACACCATCCGCACAGGGCATTTCGGCCTGGTCGTGGGATCCAAAGCGGCACAGCACAGTTGGCCGACGGTTGCCGAATGGGTGAAGTGGCTGTCCACCGGCGGCGACAAACCCACCAGCATCGACCTGATGGCCGACCAGCCCGCGGAGCACACCGACAGCGGGGTGGCGCTCAGCTCCCGGATCGCGCACGGCCTCGGGGAGGCCTCCGAGGCGGCGCTGGGCATCGCGCGTGGCGCGGCCAACACCGTCGTCGCCGCCAACAAGTCCGTGCGCACCCTGGCCGTCGAGACGGCCCGGACCCTGCCCCGCCTGGTCCGCCTGGGCCAGATCAACGACCACACCCGAATCTCGCTGGGCCGCATCATCGAAGAGCAGGCCCACGACGCCCCGCAGGGCGAATTCCTGCTGTTCGACGGCCGCGTGCACACCTACGAGGCGGTGAACCGGCGCGTCAACAACGTCGTCCGCGGCCTGATCGACGTCGGGGTGCGGCAGGGCGATCGTGTCGGCGTGCTGATGGAGACCCGGCCCAGCGCGCTGGTGGCCATCGCCGCGCTGTCCCGGCTCGGCGCCATCGCGGTGGTGATGCGGCCCGACACCGACCTGGCCGCCTCGGTGCGGCTCGGGGGAGTGACCGAGCTGCTGACCGACCCCACCAACCTCGACGCGGTGCTGGGCTCCGACCGCCAAGGCCTGCGCCAGGTGCTGGTGCTCGGCGGCGGCGAGTCGCGGGACCTGCACCTGCCCGAGGACTCCGACGTCATCGACATGGAGCAGATCGACCCGGACGCCGTCGACCTGCCCGGCTGGTATCGCCCCAACCCGGGACTGGCCCGGGACCTGGCGTTCATCGCGTTCACCGCGGCCGGCGGCGAGCTGGTGGCCAGGCAGATCACCAACTACCGCTGGGCGGTGTCGGCCTTCGGCACCGCCTCGACGGCCGCCCTGGACCGCCGCGACACCGTCTACTGCCTGACGCCGCTGCACCACGAGTCGGCGTTGCTGGTCAGCCTCGGCGGCGCCGTGGTCGGCGGCACCCGCATCGCGCTGTCGCGCGGCCTGGACCGGAACCGATTCGTCCAGGAGGTGCGCCAGTACGGCGTCACGGTGGTGTCCTACACCTGGGCCATGCTCCGCGAGATCGTCGACGACCCGGCGTTCGTGCTGCAGGGCAATCACCCGGTGCGGCTGTTCATCGGTTCCGGCATGCCGACCGGGCTGTGGGGGCGCGTCGTCGAGGCGTTCGCGCCGGCCCACGTCGTCGAGTTCTTCGCCACCACCGACGGACAGGCGGTGCTGGCCAACGTGTCCGGCGCCAAGGTCGGCAGCAAGGGCCGACCGCTGCCGGGCGCCGGGCGCATCGAGCTGGGCGCCTACGACGCCGAGCACGACCTGATCCTGGAGAACGAACGCGGCTTCGTGCAGATCGCCGCACCCAAGGAGGTCGGGGTCCTGCTCGCGGCCTCCAACGGCCCGATCGATCCGAGCGCCTCGGTCAAACGCGGCGTCTTCGCCGCCGGCGACACCTGGATATCGACCGAGTACCTGTTCTATCGCGACGACGACGGCGACTACTGGCTGGCGGGCCGGCGCGGCTCGGTGGTGCACACCGCGCGCGGCCTGGTCTATGCCGAGCCGGTCACCGACGCGCTGGGGTGCATCAACGGTGTCGACCTCGCGGTCACCTACAACGTGCCGTTCGGCAACCTCGATGTCGCGGTGTCGGCCGTGACGTTGTTGCCCGGGGCCAGCATCACCGCGGCGGATCTGACCGAAGCCTTCGCGGACCTGCCGATCGGACTGGGACCCGACATCGTGTGTGTCGTACCGGAAATGAACCTGAGCGCGACCTACCGTCCCACCGTCAGCGCGCTGCGGGCGGCCGGGATTCCCAAGTCCGGGCGCCAGGCTTGGTATTTCGACACCGCCAGCGAGCAGTACCGTAGGTTGACGCCCGCTGTGCGGGCGGAATTGAGCGCCGTGTATCGAGGTGACGATGATTGACCGGGCATTGCTCGACATCCTGGTGTGCCCGGACGACCGGGGCCCGCTGGTGCTGGTCGGCGAGGAACTGCTCTACAACCCGAGGCTGCGGCGCGCCTACCGCATCGAGGACGGCATCCCGGTGCTGCTGATCGACGAGGCCCGCGACGTCGGCGACGACGAGCACGCGCGGATCATGGCACAAGACCATCCGGCAGATCCCCGGTGAGATAGCGCTGCAGGTTCGGCGCGATGGTCCGGGCGACCTGCTCGGGCGGCAGCGACGCGAACGGCTCCAGTGCCAGGATGTAGCGCGCCATCACCACGCCCACCAGCTGCGAGGCCACGAATTGGATGCGCAGGGTTCCGCTGCCCGCCGGATTGTCCACGCGGCTGCCGACTTCGACGGCGATCACGTCCTCGATGAAGGTGCGGAACAGGTTGGTTTCCGAACCGGCCAGGATCGATCGCAGCGTGGCGATGAACGCCGCACCGATCTCGGAGTCCCACAGCGGCAACAACATTGAGGGCAGCCGGTAGCCGAGCTCCTCGACGGGCACCTCGCGTAGCGGGCCGATGACCTCCATCGGGTCGATCGGGATGTGCACGGCCGCGGCGAACAGCTGCTCCTTGGTGCCGAAGTAGTGGTGCACCAGCGCCGAGTCCACGCCCGCCGCCGCGGCCACCGCCCGTATGGAGGTGTTACGGATTCCTTTGCTGGCGAACAGCTCTCGCGCGCTGGCCAGGATGCGGTCGCGGCTGTCGGAGACACCGGCCGGCCGCCCCCGCCGCCGGCGCCCGGCGCTGGTGGCCGTCACCAGGCGCGGCCCGCCACTACCGCTCCGTGGCGACCCGCCGCGCCCGGCTGCGCCGCGCTTGCGATCGCCACTAGGGCGTCCGCCGCCGCAGCGTGGCCGCGGCCAGGCACAGCGCCGCCAGGGCGAAGCCCAGCACCACGACGATGTCGCGCACCGCGATGAACGTCAGGTCCGGGTGGGCACCCACCTGCTGTAAGGCCTCCAGCGCGTAGCTGGCCGGCAGCACGTTGCTGATCCATTGCAGCCAGTGTGGCATCAGGGCCCGCGGCACGATGATGCCGGCCAGCAACAGCTGCGGCACCATTACCAGGGGAATGAACTGCACGGCCTGAAACTCGGTGCGGGCGAACGCACTACAGAGCAGGCCAAGGCCGACGCCCAGCACGGCGTTGACGATCGCGATGACGAACACCCAGACCGGGCTGCCCGCCGTGTCGAAACCCAGCAGCCAGAACGAGACGATGCACGCCAGAATCGCTTGCGCCGCAGCGGCGACGGAGAAGGCGGTGCCGTAGGCGATCAGCAGATCGAGGCGCCGCAGCGGCGTCGTCAGAATGCGCTCCAGCGTCCCGGAGGCCCGTTCACGTTGCATGGTGATCGCGGTGATGATGAACATCACGAACAACGGGAACAGGCCCAGCAGGATAAGGCAGGCGTTGTCGAACGGGGTCGGGCCGCCCAGGCGGTGCGGGGCGTTCTCAAACATGAAGTACATCAGCGTGATCACCAGGACCGGCACCAACAGGATCATCGCGACGCTGCGGCGGTCGCCGACGAGCTGGCGCAGGATGCGCGCCGTCGTCGCGGTGTAGCCGCGCAGGGTCAGCCCGCTTCGCGCATGGTGCTGCGCTTGATGATGGACAGAAACGCGTCCTCCAGTGACGTGCATCCGGTGTCCTCTCGCAGTTGGGTTGGGGTGGTGTGGGCGACCAACCGGCCGTCACGCATCAGCAGCAGGTCGCCGCAGTGATCGGCCTCGTCCATCACGTGGCTGGAGACCAGTAGCGTGGTGCCGCCGCGGGCCAGTTCGGCGAACTGCTCCCAGAGATCCGCGCGCAGCACCGGGTCCAGGCCCACCGTCGGCTCGTCGAGCACCAGCAGGTCGGGCTGGCACACCAGCGCGCAGGCCAGCGACACCCGGGTGCGCTGACCCCCGGAGAGGTTGGCGCACAAGGCGGTTCGGTGATCGGTCAACCCCACCCGGTCGATGGCGGCGTCGGCGGCCTGGCCGTCGAACCCGTACAGCGCGGCGAAATAGCGGACGTTGTCCACCACCCGCAGGTCGTTGTAGATCGTCGGGTCTTGCGGCAGGTAACCGACGCGGTGGCGCAGTTCGGCGCTGCCGGCGGTTTTGCCGAGCACGGTGACGGTGCCCTTGGTGAGGATCTGGGTGCCGACGATGCAGCGGATCAGTGTGGTCTTGCCGCAGCCCGACGGTCCGAGCAGGCCGGTGATGCTGCCCTTGGCGATCTGCACGGAGAAGTCGTGCAGGGCCGGGCGTTTGCCGCGGATGACGCGCAGGTGATCGATGCGCACCGCCGGCTCCGCGGGGCCAGCAATTAATTCATCACGGGATGAACTCATCATGCGATGAATAATCGTCGCGTCGCGCCGGGTTGTCAAGGGCTGCCGACGACGGCGCGAGGGGTCGCGGTTCCGTCGCCGTAGTGAGTTTTAAACGGCTGGCACGGCCGCTAGCGCCGCGCCGACGGGCCTAGTTGAAGCGCTCGCCGGTCGCGGGGCGGCGCTGCGGCAGGTGCCCGTGCACGCCTTCGGCGTAGGCGGTTTCGGCGTGCTGGGTGAGGTCGACGCCGGTGGTCTCGTCCTCGGCGCTGACCCGGAATCCGATCAGCCGGTCGATCGCCTTGCCCAACACGAACGTCATCGTGAACGCGTAGAGGGCGACGACCGCGATCGCCAGCGCCTGCTTGCCCAACTGGCCGAAGCCGCCCCCGTAGAACAGGCCCCGCGGGCCCGCCGTCATGACCGCGGTGGCGAACAGGCCGATCAACGACACACCGACCACGCCGCCGACGAAGTGCACGCCCACCACGTCGAGCGAATCGTCATAGTTGAAGCGCAGTTTCGCGCCCACGGCGAACGCGCACACGACGCCGGCCGCGAGTCCGACGACGGTCGCGCCGAGCGTGTTGACGGTGCCGCAGGACGGGGTGATGGCGACCAGGCCGGCGACCACTCCCGACGCCGCACCGAATGTGGTGGGCCGGCCGTCGCGGATCTGTTCGACCGAGAGCCAGCCGAGCATGCCCAGGCATCCGGCCACCAGGGTGTTGAGGAAGATGGCCGCGGCGGTTCCGTTGGCGGCCAAGGCGGAACCGGCGTTGAACCCGAACCAGCCGAACCACAGCAGCCCGACGCCGACGAACAGCAGCGGCAGGTTGTGCGGCCGCATGGCGTCCTTCTTGAACCCGATGCGCGGCCCGAGCACCAGCGCCAGCGCCAGCGCCGAAGACCCGGAGACGATCTCGACGACGAGCCCGCCCGCATAGTCGAGCACGCCGAGCTTGGCCAGCCAGCCGCCGGACCCCCAAACCCAGTGCGCGACAATCGAATACACCGCGATCGTCCACACCGGGACGAACACCATCCAGGCGGCGAACTTGGCGCGGTCGGCGATCGCCCCGCTGACCAGGGCGGCCGTGATGATCGCGAAGGTCAACTGGAACGTGGCAAAGAGCAGTTCGGGGACCGTGCCGTGCACGGTGTCGGGGGTGATGCCGAGCATGCCGAAATGCCTGAGGTTGCCGGCGAGTCCGCCGACCCCGTCCTCGGAGAAGGCGATGGTGTAGCCCACCAGCAGCCACGCCACCGTCACCAGCGGTATGGAGATGAAGCTCATCATGATCATGTTGAGCACGCCGGTGGTGCGGACCATGCCGCCGTAGAAGATGGCCAGGCCGGGGGTCATCAACAGAACCAGTGCGGTGCTGGCCAGCAGCCACGCGGTGGCGGCGGGATCGATCGCATGCATCAGGTGGGCTCCTTCTCGCGGCCCTGGGGTCACGGGACACCGGGATACTGCCACGTCCGGGCTGCCGGTAGGTTCGTTGGGTTAAGAAAAGAGGATTCAGGATCTGATGTGGTCGAGGCTCGAGGACGATTTCGCGGAGGCACGGCTGCGGCCCAGCTGTTAGTCGACCCGGTCGAGGCTGCGCGCCGGCTCCTGGGCGCCACCCTGACCGCGCGGGGCGTGAGCGGGATAGTCGTCGAGGTCGAGGCGTATGGGGGAGTTCCCGACGGTCCGTGGCCCGACGCCGCCGCCCACTCGTACAAGGGATTGCGCGCCCGCAACTTCGTGATGTTCGGGCCCCCGGGGCGGCTTTACACCTACCGCAGCCACGGGATCCACGTCTGCGCCAACGTGTCCTGCGGGCCCGACGGCACCGCCGCCGCGGTCCTGTTGCGCGCCGCCGCCATCGAGGACGGCACCGAGGTCGCCCGCGCCCGCCGCGGCGAGCTGGTGCACACCGTGGCCCTGGCGCGCGGCCCGGGCAACCTGTGCGCTGCCATGGGAATCACCATGGAGGACAACGGCATCGACCTGTTCGCGCCCGACAGCCCGGTGCGCCTGGAACTGCACGAACCGCTGACCGCGACGGCCGGCCCCCGGGTCGGCGTCAGCCAGGCCGCCGACCGGCCGTGGCGGTTGTGGTTGCCCGGGCGCCCGGAGGTCTCGGCCTACCGCCGCAGTCCCCGCGCGGCGGCGCCGGGCGCCAGCGACTAGCCGAACCGATCTGGGGTGAAAGGATCTTGGACATGGGCGAGAACATCATCGACGAGCTGGGCTGGCGCGGCCTGATCGCGCAGTCCACCGACCTCGATGCGCTGGCCGCCGAAGCGCAGCGCGGGCCGCTGACGGTGTACGCCGGCTTCGACCCCACCGCGCCGAGCTTGCACGCCGGGCACCTGGTGCCCCTGCTGGCGCTGCGCCGCTTCCAGCGCGCCGGCCATCGCCCGATCGTGCTCGCCGGCGGGGCCACCGGCATGATCGGCGACCCGCGGGACGTCGGCGAGCGCACCCTCAACGAGGCCGACACCGTCGCCGAATGGACCGAGCGGATCGGCGGACAGCTGCGGCGCTTCGTCGACTTCGACGATTCGCCCACCGGCGCGATCGTCGTCAACAACCTGGACTGGACCCGCCCGCTGTCGGCGATCGAGTTCCTTCGCGACCTCGGCAAGCACTTCTCGGTCAACGTCATGCTGGACCGCGACACCGTGCGGCGGCGCCTCGACGGCGACGGCATCTCCTACACCGAGTTCAGCTACATGCTCCTGCAGGCCAACGACTACGTCGAACTGCACCGGCGGTACGGCTGCACGCTGCAGATCGGCGGCTCCGATCAGTGGGGCAACATCATCGCCGGCGTGCGGCTGGTGCGCCAGCAGCTGTCCGCCTCGGTGCACGCGCTGACGGTGCCGCTGGTGACGGCCGCGGACGGCACCAAGTTCGGCAAATCCACCGGCGGTGGCAGCCTGTGGCTGGACCCGGCGCTGACCACGCCGTACGCCTGGTACCAGTACTTCTTCAATACCGCCGACGCCGACGTCGTCCGCTACCTGCGCTGGTTCACCTTCCTGACCGCCGACGAGCTCGGCGAGCTGGAACAAGCGACCGCCGAGCGTC
>NZ_LZLU01000204.1:0-8388 GCF_001673415.1 Mycobacterium sp. 1165196.3
ATACCGTTGTGGCCCGAGCGCCTGTTGACCCGCGACGACGCCGCCGAAATCGAGCGCCTGGTCCGCAGCCGCAGCTGCGCCAAATGGCTTGCCTCCGAAGACTTTTCCGAAACAATCGGCCACCTGCGCACGGCCATCCAGATCCCGGGGGCCGCGCACAGCGCACTGGAATATCAGCGCTGGGCCGTCCGCAGCCAGCTGCGCGACGAGGGCCGGCGCTTCATGAGATCGATGAGCCAGCAGCTCAGCGTTCCGCTGTTACACCTGCGCGGCGACGCCGATCCCTACGTGCTGGCCGACCCGGTCGACCGAACGCAGCGCTACGCACCTCAGGGACGCTACGTATCCATCTCCGGCGCAGGGCATTTCAGCCACGAAGAGGCGCCCGAGGAAATCAACAGGCACCTGACGAAGTTCCTCGAACAGGTGCACCCGACCCGGGCGAGGTGAGCGCGGTGGCTCAGCCGACGCAGGACCCGGTGCCCACCAGCTGGGTATCGCCGACCCGGGCAAGCTGACTGGCCACCTCGTCGGCGGTAAGCACGAAGCCGGTGTCGGGGTCGTCGACCGCCGCGCCGAACACCACCCCGAGCACATGCCCGTCGAGATCGATCAGCGGACCACCCGAATTACCTTGCTCCACACTGGCTCTGATCGTGTAGACGTCACGGGTGACCGGCGCCGGATCGCGGTAGATGTCGGGACCGCTGAGCTTGATCAGCTCGCGGATCCGGGCCGGGGTCGCGGTGAAGTTCCCACCACCGGGATACCCCAGGACCACGACGCTGGCGCCGGTCTTCGCGTCGCCCTGGGCGAAAGTCAACGGCGGCGGGGGCAGGTTGGGAACGGACAGGATCGCGATGTCGACCGCCGGATCGTAGGACACCACCGTGGCGTCCAGCGGATTGCCGCTGGCGTAGATCTGAACGCTGTTGGAACCGGCCACCACGTGCGCGTTGGTCATCACCCGGTCGGGCGCGATGACAAAACCACTGCCCTCCAACACTTTCTGGCAGCTGGGGGCCAGGCTGCGCACCTTGACCACGCTGGGCGCGGTGGCCTGCACCACCGGGTTGCCGGCCAGCTCGGGGTCGGGCGAGGCGACCGGGATGACGGGGGTGCGGCTGAACGGCTCCAGCACCGCGGGCAGACCGGAGGTGTTCAGCAGCGCCGAAAGCCGCTTGGGCACCGTCTTGAGCCAGGGCGGCGCTACATCGTTGACCTGAGCCAACACTCGCGAGCCGCGGACCGCCGCGGCCAGTTCCGGCTGGTCTTTGGACTGGGTCAACGGCGTGGCCAGCAACCACGCCGCGGTCAACACCACGACCAGCTGGACCGCCACCCCGATGACCGAGTCGACCGTCCGGATGGAACGGCTGCGGATCGCGCCCCGGACGGCGCGTCCCAGCACCACACCGGCGACCTCACCGATGACCACCAGCGCGAGGATCAAGAACAGTGCGGCAAACAATTTCGCGCGCGGGGCGGCGATGTGGCTGACCAGATGCGGCGCCAACAGCACCCCCGCGATGGCGCCCAGCAACACCCCCACGAACGACAGCAACGAGCCCAACGCGCCCGACCGCCAGCCCGAGACCGCCGCGATGAACGCGACCGCCAGCACGGCGACATCCAGCCACTGCGATGGGGTCATCGAATTCACCGCAGCCCGCCCCCCTCGCCGACCAACGCCATCGCGGCGTCCAACTCCCGCTCGTCGGTGGTGTCCCACGGCTGGGCCCAGCCCGCGACGTCGAGCAGCGCAGAAATCACCTGGCCAGTGAATCCCCAGACCAGCATCTCGTTGAGCAGAAACGCCGGGCCGGCCCACCGGCGGCCGAGATCGCCGCGGTACACCATCAGCCGGTTTTCCGGGTTGACGAAGGCGCGCAACGGAACTCGCGCCACGATCGCGGTTTCGGCCTCGTTGACGACGGCCACCGGACCGGGATCAGGCGAATAGGCCAGCACCGGGACGACGTGGAACTGCGACGGCGCGATGAACATCTTCTCCATCGTCGCCAGGGGATAGAGCCGGCTGACGTCGATCCCGGTTTCCTCGCGGGCCTCGCGCAGCGCGGTGTCCACCGGGCCGTCGTCGGTGGGATCGGAGGCGCCGCCGGGAAACGCCGCCTGGCCAGCGTGGTGGCGCAGGGTCGAGGCCCGCACGGTGACCAGCAGGTCGGCGTCGTCGGGGAAACCACCATCGGGCGGGCCGGATTCCGAACCGGAGAACAACACCAGCACTGCGGCTTCCCGGCCGCCGCCGCGCAGGGCCGTCACCGCGGACGCGGCCTTGCTGGTGATCATCGCCAGCACATCGGCCGGCAGTCGGCGCCGGGCCGCATCGGGAACGTCATCGACATGGTCGAGCAGCGGACGCAGCCAGGACGGGCAGGCGTCAGGCCGCAACGGAACGGCCCCGCGCGCCGGGGCGGGGTCCCCATTCCGCAGGGGCGAACCCCCAGCACTCACGGCCCCTCCAGTCGGTTCAATTTTTCCGCTTATCCCCTGTCTTTGCCGATCGCGGCCGCGATCTCATCGGCAGTGGTGAAAGCTCGTGGCAGCGTCTGGGCAACGCTACCGTCCGGCCGCAGGACCACCGTCGCGGGCATCACATTAACCACCCGCAGCGCGGCCGCGACCCGGCGACGACCGTCCTGCAGGGTCGGCAGGCGCACCCCGAGCTCGGCCAGCCGCAGCAGGGCGGCCGTCTCGTTCTCGTCTTGATGCACCGTCACCACCGTCACGTCCGAACCGGCCCGACGTTGATACTCGGCCATCGCGGGCAGTTCGGCGGCGCACGGCGCGCACCAATACGCCCACAAGTTAAGGACCACCCGGCGCCCGGCCACCGCGCGGCCGACGTCGACAACCGAACCGTCGGCGGCGCACTCCGCCGTCACGCCGCGCAGCGCCTCGGGGCCGGGACCGTTTCCGGCGCCGGGGCACGGCGACAGGTTGGCGCGCTGCCGCGGCCCCGCCAACGCGGCGGGCGTATCGGCGTCGCGGTGTTCCCGGTCGGCCACCGGCCGGTTGCCCGCGGGCGTGGCAGTCCTGTCGGAGTCGTCGCGCAGCTGGGCGACCAGCGCCGCGATCAGCGCCACCACCACCGCCAGGATCGCGATGTGCCAGCGGGCCCTGCGGGTCAGCGTCGGCCTCCAGGTAGGCATTGCGTCCCTGCGCGTAGGTCGCGGACCGGCTTACAGCCCGGCCAGGGCGAGCAGGTGCTCGGTTTCCGGCCCCTTCACCAGCGGCGCGGCCAGCGCCGCCTCGGTGGGCCCCAGGCCGAAGGACGGGCAGTCTTTGGCGATCAGGCAGACGCCGCACGCCGGTTTGCGCGCGTGACACACCCGGCGGCCGTGAAAGATCACCCGGTGGCTCAGCATGGTCCACTCACCGCGTTCGATGAGCTCGCCCACGGCGTGCTCGATTTTGACCGGGTCCTTGTCGGCGGTCCAGCGCCACCTGTGCACCAGCCGCGCGAAATGGGTGTCGACGGTGATGCCGGGGATCCCGAAGGCGTTGCCCAGGATGACGTTGGCGGTCTTGCGTCCCACCCCCGGCAGCGTGACCAGTTCCGCCATGGTCGACGGCACCTCGCCGTCGAAGCGTTCGACCAGGGCCTGCCCCAAACCGATCAACGAGGAGGCCTTGTTGCGAAAGAAACCGGTCGGGCGGATCAGGTTCTCCAGTTCGGCACGGTCGGCTTGCGCGTAGTCCAGCGCCGAGCGGTACCGCTTGAACAGCGCCGGAGTGGTCAGGTTGACCCGCTTGTCCGTGCTCTGCGCCGACAGGATGGTGGCGACGGTCAGCTCCAGCGGCGTCGTGAAATCCAGCTCGCAGTGCGCATCCGGAAACGCTTGCGCCAGAGCACGATTCATCCGCCGCGCCCTTCGCACCAGGCCCACCCGGGTTTCCTGCGACCACCGTCGCGCATCGGCGGCGCCGGACGGGGCCGGAGCCGATTTCGAACGCCCGGACGACTTCGCCGCTGTCACCTACGACAGAGTACTGATTTCGTGATCTGGCCGAGACCCCGTGTTGATTCAAGGCCATGTTTACTCTTCGTGTGTCGTGGTTGCTGGTGGCCGGCGTTCCGGTGCTGCTGATGCTGGCGGCGCTGGGTCTTGGGCGGCTCGAATCGGAGCTCGCCCCCCACGCCACGGCGGTGGCCGACGTCGACGAATTCCTCGAGCTTGCCGGCGGAGTGGACATGCACACGCTGGCGTCCGAAGGCATGCCGGAGGCGTTGGAATACCTGCATCGGCGCGAGCTCGCGCAGCTGCCCACGGCCCCGACGAGCGGGCGCACCGGCGGCCCGCGTCACGCCGCGCCGTCGTTCGCCGTCGGCTTCGTCGACCGCGACGAGATGACATTACCGACGCGGATACACGGCCATTCGCACGTCAATCCGCAGTTTAGGGCACCTCGACACGCCAATCGTGTGTAGCGTTGGCACGTTGGACACAACGGCGTACCTCTAGACTCGTCACGCGAGCAAGGGGTTAGCCTGCCCGTATCACATTAATTTTCTGGGAAAGTTGAAGAGGCAACGTGGACGAGATCCTGGCAAGGGCAGGAATCTTCCAAGGGGTTGAACCCGGCGCAGTCACAGCACTGACCAAGCAGCTGCAACCCGTCGACTTCCCCCGCGGACACACGGTCTTCGCCGAGGGGGAACCCGGTGATCGGCTGTACATCATTGTCTCGGGGAAGGTGAAGATCGGTCGCCGTTCCCCCGATGGACGCGAGAACCTGCTGACGATCATGGGCCCGTCGGACATGTTCGGCGAATTGTCGATCTTCGACCCGGGGCCTCGAACGTCCAGCGCCACCACCATCACCGAGGTGCGGGCGGTGTCGATGGACCGTGACGCGCTGCGGGCGTGGATCGCCGACCGCCCCGAGATCGCCGAACAGCTGCTGCGGGTGCTGGCCCGACGCCTGCGCCGCACCAACAACAACCTGGCTGACCTCATCTTCACCGACGTGCCCGGCCGGGTGGCCAAGCAACTGCTGCAGCTCGCCCAGCGGTTTGGCACCCAGGAGGGTGGCGCGATGCGGGTCACCCACGACCTGACGCAGGAAGAGATCGCGCAGCTGGTGGGGGCGTCCCGCGAGACGGTGAACAAGGCGCTGGCCGACTTCGCCCACCGCGGCTGGATCCGCCTGGAGGGCAAGAGCGTGCTGATCTCGGACTCTGAACGGCTCGCGCGCCGAGCCCGCTAATCCGCGCGGCGCTTCACCGTTCCCCGCCTCACCAGCCCATGGGCACCGTTTGGGCACCATGCGGTGACTTCACAACGTGTTAGCGCCGGCGCTATCGCATTTCAGAAGAACTGTGCGCTCCCAGAGCCGGAACCGATGGGGCGGTAGTGACTGGCGGGGACGCCCTACGCCGACGACTCGGCGCGCAGGAAATTGAGCTGCACCTGCACCGACCATTCGGCGGCATCCCAGAGCTTCTCGTCGACATCGACATAGACGTGTTCGACGATGCGGCGGGCGCTGGCGTCCTCCCCCAGCTCCCGCAACGCAGAACGCACCTGATCGAGGCGCTCCCGCCGGTGCGCAAGATAGCCCTCGGCGACGCTCGCCAGGTCGGTCAGCTCGGGGCCGTGTCCGGGCAGTACTCCCCGTCGGCCCAGCCCGCGCAGGCGCCGCAGGGATTCCAGGTAGTCCGTCAGGCTGCCGTCCTCCTTGTCGAGAACGGCGGTCCCGCGGCCCAGCACGGTATCGGCGGTCAGCACGGCATCGTCGAGCAGGAACGACAGCGAATCTGCGGTGTGGCCGGGCGTCGCCATGACCTTGATCTTGAGGCCGGCGGCGTCGATCACCTCGCCGTCGGTCAGCTCGCCGCCCAGGCCGCGCAGAAAACCGCTCCCTGCCGAGCGCACGGTCGCGCCGGTCAGCTCGACCAGCTTGTCGATGCCGTCGGTGTGATCGCTGTGCCGGTGGCTGATCAGGACCAGGGCGATACGGCCCAGCGCGGCGACCCGCGCGATGTGGTCGTCGTCGTCGGGCCCGGGATCCACGATGACCAGTTCGTCGCTGCGCGGGCCGCGCAACACCCAGGTGTTGGTACCCTCGAGCGTCAGCAGACCGGGGTTGTCGGCCAACAGGACCGACGCGGTGTCGGTGACCGCCCGCAGCTTGGCGTACGCGGGGTGGGTCAGCGACTCGGCGGCCTCGGTCACGGGCGTCAGCCGACCTCGACGATCAGCTCCACTTCCACCGGCGCATCCAGTGGCAGCTCGGAGACGCCGACCGCCGACCGCGCGTGCGCGCCATGCTCGCCGAACACCTCGCCGAGCAGTTCGGAGGCCCCGTTGATGACGCCGGGCTGGCCGTTGAACCCCGGGGCCGACGCCACGAACCCGACGACTTTCACCACCCGGGTCACCGCGTCGATGCCCACCAGCGAGTTGACGGCCGCCAGCGCATTGAGCGCGCAGATCCGCGCCAGCGCCTTGCCGTCGTCGGGGCTGACGTCGGCGCCGACCTTGCCGGTTCCCAACAGCTTTCCGGCCTGCATCGGCAACTGGCCGGAGGTGTAGATCAGGTTGCCGGTGCGCACCGCCGGGACGTAGGCGGCCAGCGGCGCGACCACCTCCGGAAGCTCGAGGCCGAGCTCCCCGAGCCGGGCCTTCCAGGAAGGCTGAACGCTCATCGAGAAAGGCCTTACTTGGGGCGCTTCAGGTACGCGACGTGCTGCTCGCCGGTCGGCCCTTGCAGCACGGACACCAACTCCCAGCCGTCGGCACCCCACTGGTCGAGGATCTGTTTGGTGGCATGCGTCAGCAGCGGGACCGTGACGTACTCCCATGCGGTCGGTTGGCTCATGCCGCGAGCTTATCGGGTCGGGCTAGCATGCGAAGGTGGCAACCACATCGAGCGGCGGAGCTGCCGTCGGCTGGCCTGCGCGCTTGACGAAGGCCCGTTTACATTTCGTGACCGGCAAAGGCGGTACGGGCAAGTCGACCATCGCGGCGGCGCTGGCACTGACGCTCGCCGCCGGGGGCCGCAAGGTCTTGCTCGTGGAAGTCGAAGGCCGCCAAGGGATTGCGCAACTCTTCGACGTCCCGCCGCTGCCATACCAAGAAGTGAAGATCGCGACCGCCGAACGCGGCGGTCAGGTCAACGCCCTGGCGATCGACATCGAGGCCGCCTTCCTGGAATACCTCGACATGTTCTACAACCTGGGCATTGCGGGTCGCGCGATGCGCCGCATCGGCGCGATCGAGTTCGCGACGACGATCGCGCCCGGCCTGCGTGACGTGCTGCTGACCGGCAAGATCAAGGAGACGGTGATCCGCGTCGACAAGAACCGGCTGCCGGTTTATGACGCGATCGTGGTCGACGCCCCGCCGACCGGACGGATCGCGCGTTTCCTGGACGTCACCAAAGCCGTGTCCGATCTGGCCAAGGGCGGCCCGGTGCATTCGCAGGCCGACGGCGTGGTGAGGTTGCTGCACTCCGAGCAGACGGCCATTCACTTAGTCACCCTGTTGGAGGCGTTGCCGGTCCAGGAAACGCTGGAAGCCATCGAGGAGCTCGCCGAGATGCAGCTGCCGATCGGCAGCGTGATCGTGAACCGCAACATTCCGTCTTATCTGCAGCCTGCCGACCTGGCGAAGGCCGCCGAGGGTGACGTCGATGCGGACTCGGTGCGGGCCGGATTGGAAAAGTCCGGAATCAGCTTGAACGACAAGGACTTCGCCGGTCTGCTGACCGAGACCATCGAGCACGCGACGGTCGTCGCGACCCGCGCCGAGATCGCACAACAGCTCGAGGCGCTGAAGGTGGCGCGACTGGAACTACCGGCCATCTCCGACGGGGTCGACCTCGGTAGCCTCTACGAGCTGTCGGAATCACTTGCGCAGCAGGGGGTTCGATGAGCACCACGCCCAAACAGCTTGACATGGCCGCCATCCTGGCCGACACCACCAACCGTGTGGTGGTGTGCTGCGGCGCCGGCGGGGTGGGCAAGACCACCACCGCGGCCGCGATCGCGCTGCGCGCCGCCGAATACGGGCGCAACGTCTGCGTTTTGACGATCGATCCGGCCAGGCGGCTGGCCCAGGCGCTGGGGGTCAGCGACCTCGGCAACACGCCGCAACGCGTCCCGCTGGCGGCGGAGGTTCCCGGCGAGCTGCACGCGATGATGCTCGACATGCGCCGTACCTTCGACGAGATGGTGGTCCAGTACTCGGGACCCGGTCGCGCGCAGGCGATTCTGGACAACCAGTTCTATCAGACCGTCGCCAGTTCGCTTGCCGGCACGCAGGAGTACATGGCGATGGAGAAGCTGGGCCAGCTGCTGGCCGAGGATCGCTGGGATTTGGTGGTCGTGGATACGCCGCCGTCGCGCAACGCCCTGGACTT
>NZ_LZLU01000205.1:0-828 GCF_001673415.1 Mycobacterium sp. 1165196.3
GCGGAGCGGTGGTGGTGGGGCCCGACGGCGTCGGCAAATCCACCCTCGCCCGGGTGGCCGCCGAGCGTTTTGCCGAGCGCAATCCCAGCACGCTCATCCGCTGGGTCACCGGCACCCCCACCGAACGCGCGGTCCCGTTCGGGGCGTTCAGCCACCTGGTGGAGATCACCGACCTCGGCAAGCCCGCCGCGCTGCTGCGGGCCGCCCGGGCATCGCTGGGCGGTGACGACCTGCTGCTCGTCGTCGACGACGCCCAACACCTGGACGTGCTGTCGGCCACCGCGCCGTCACCGGCGAGCTCGGTCAGATTGGTGACCGAGAGCGGCTCGGCGACGGCGAGGTACTCCAGCACCGACCGCGCCGCGGCGGGCAGCTCGGCGAGGAAGGTATCGATCTGCGCCGGGGCGCTCGCCCCGCCCGGCGGCTCGATGTCGAGCCGGGTGAGCAGGTCGTCACCCCACAGCGCCGCGATCGCCTCGGGAGCGGAGTCGGCGCGGGCGGTGACGATGAGCCGTCCGGCGCCGTCGCGCGCCAGCTGGTAGACCAGGGTGGCCGACAGCACGTCCAGGTGTTGGGCGTCGTCGACGACGAGCAGCAGGTCGTCACCGCCCAGCGATGCCCGGGCGGCCCGCAGCAGCGCGGCGGGCTTGCCGAGGTCGGTGATCTCCACCAGGTGGCTGAACGCCCCGAACGGGACCGCGCGTTCGGTGGGGGTGCCGGTGACCCAGCGGATGAGCGTGCTGGGATTGCGCTCGGCAAAACGCTCGGCGGCCACCCGGGCGAGGGTGGATTTGCCGACGCCGTCGGGCCCCACCACCACGGCTGGTC
>NZ_LZLU01000206.1:0-2098 GCF_001673415.1 Mycobacterium sp. 1165196.3
CAACAAGGTTGTGCAGTGGGTGCCGGATCGATACTGGCCGGCGCACAGCACGATTCCGTTGACGGTGGGCGGCGCGGCCGCCGAGATCAAAACGGGCCCCGCCGTGATCGGCGTCGCCAGCATCTCCGAACACACCTTCACCGTCAGCATCGACGGCGCCGAGGCGGGACCGCCGACGTCGCTGCCCGCGCCGCACCACCGGCCGCACTTCGGCGAGCAGGGCGTGATGCCCGCCTCGATGGGCAGGCCGGAATACCCGACGCCGGTCGGCTCCTACACCGTGCTGGCCAAAGAGGAAGCGGTGACGATGGATTCGAGCAGCGTCGGCATCCCCGTCGACGACCCCAACGGCTACCTGCTGACGGTCAACTACGCCGTCCGCATCACCAGCCGCGGGCTGTTCGTGCACTCGGCCCCGTGGGCCGTCCCCGCCCTGGGTCTCGAGAATGTCAGCCACGGCTGCATCAGCCTGAGCCCCGATGACGCCGAGTGGTACTACGACCACGTCCACGTCGGCGACCCGGTGATCGTCCAGGACTAATCAGGCACCGTTTACGAAGCTCCGCACCCGGGCGTCAGCCGGGTGCGGAGCTTTTAATTATGCTGCGGCCGAACTCTTTTCACTGCGAATAAGGAACGGGCCCGCTGGTGAACACCAGCGGGCCCGGCCCGTTTTCGAAGCTGAGTCGGCCTCAGCTCGCGCCCGAAGGACCGGGGCGAATCGGCTGCCCGGCCGTCGGCCCGCCACTGGGCGCCGGGCCGGCGGGCGCATCCTTCACCCCGGACATGTCGATGATCGGAGCTGCCGCCTCCAGCGGAGCGCCGGCGGCCGCCGGACCGCCCAGGGCGATCAGCGGCGCGCCGGCCGGCACGACGGGCACCGGCGGCACCACCGGCACCGGCGGAGCGAGGGGCAGCGGCGGCACGATCGGCACCGGCGCACCGATCGGCAGCGGCCCCGGCACCGCCATGGGCACACCGGACATGTCGGTCATGGGCGCCGCGCATACGCCACCGGCCGGTGCGCCCGCGGCCACCGTTCCGGCGCCCGCGGCAGGGCCACCTGCGGCCGGCGCCACCTCGCCTGACTGCCCCTCAATGCACGCGTGGCCGCCCGTAATCAGCGGGGCGGCCGCCGCGTCGGGGCTCAACGCGATAGCAGCTCCGCACAACCCAGCGCCGGCAACTACTTTGATGTTGAACCGATCGACGATCGCCATCAGCGTCAACTCTCCTTTATTCACGCTCAGCTATTTCCGCAATCACTTGGTGCAGCAGGCCCGCCTAGCCGTACCGAGGCCGCTTTTCACGACCGCGCCAATTGTCAGCAGCCGGCGCGCGACACGCGCCACGCCGCACCGCGCCGTTTCCAAATGGTGACGTCACAACGGCGTCACGAATCGGAACAGCCCCGGCATACACCGATCGACCTGCGCGAATACGCCTGCGCGGCAGCCGTAGTCAGCGATTCGTGCCCTCGGTCGCGCACCTGAGCGGCGTGTCCTTTGCACCGAAACCGCGTGCCCGTCCGCACCCGCGTGCTAAGCGTCCCGACGCGACCGGACCCGAGCCGACCGGATGGTGGCCGGACCGACTTCGAATCTCACGGACTTTATTTCTGCGCAGGTCGTTCACAGGAAACTGTTGGTGAACAGTTATCGATTCGAAGGTTACAGAGAAGTTAACATCGAGATTAGAACTGTTGACGAAAAGAGGAGAAGGGGCTATGTCACCACGTCGTCTCGCCGCCGGGTTCATCGGTTCCGCCCTGTTCGGCGGCCCGCTTCTCGCCGGTCTCGTCTGGGCCGGCCCAGCGCAGGCCGACGCGGCCGGTTTCCTCAATGACATGCACCGCGACGGGGTCCACGCCGTCACGGGCGGCGACGCCGCCCTGCTGCAGGCCGGCCTCAACGTGTGCCAGCAAATATCGTGGGGCGCTCCTCCGGCGCAACTCGAAGGCCTGGCGCTGCAGCGCTCCGACGACCAGCAGGGCTCCGGCGGGCTCAGCGCTCAACAGGCCAACGACGTGGTCGTCTACGCCATGCGCGATCTGTGCCCCAGCTAGAGACCACCTCGACCCACCACACTTCGGCGGCCT
>NZ_LZLU01000207.1:0-6042 GCF_001673415.1 Mycobacterium sp. 1165196.3
GCGCCGCAACGGGGCGCGGTGGTGCCCGTGGACACCGGTACGACCGCGTCGGGTTTTCGGCATCGCGGCGAGTGGGTGTACCTGCCGCCGGCCTGGTTCACCGCAGCGCCGCCACGCCTGCCCCCGGTCTTGATGATCGGAGGCGAGTTCAACACATCGGCTGACTGGATTCGCGCCGGCGACGCCGTCGCCACCCTGGACGCGTTCGCGGCGGACCACGGCGGTAACGCGCCGCTGGCCGTCTTCGTCGACGCCACCGGTGGCTTCACCGTCGACACCGAGTGCGTCAACGGGTCGCGCGGCAACGCCGCCGATCACCTGATCGACGACGTGATCCCGTGGGCCGCCCAGCAATTCGGCCTGCCGGCGCAAGCGAAATGGGGCGTCGTCGGCTTCTCCTCCGGAGGCACCTGCGCGGTGGACGTGGCCGTGATGCACCCCGACAGGTTCAGCGCCTTTGTCGACATCGGCGGCGACATCGCCCCCAACGCGGGCACCCGGGCACAGACCATCGACCGGCTCTTCGGCGGCGACGCCGCGGCGTGGGCACGCTTCGACCCCAGCACGGTGATCACCCGCCACGGGCCTTACTCCAATCTGGCCGGACTGTTCGCGGTTCCCGGCTCCGTGGGGCGCGCCGCTGCCGAATCGCTGTGCCAACTGGGCACCGCCAACGGCATCGACTGCGCGGTGGTCGGTCTGGCCGGCAAACACGACTGGCCCTCGGCCGCATCGGCTTTCGCGGCGACGCTGCCTTGGCTCGCCGGTCGGCTCGAGACGCCCGGCGTCCCCCACGCGGCGTTCCCGTGACGCGCCCGCGGCCTGCGTTGAGTAGCTCATGAAAATGCCTGTCTAGCTGGCGGTCCATGCGCGTCGACCGTCGAGATCGTGTCAGATCCTGCACACGAATGCGTGGAGCTGCGCGAGGCCGGTCTCCGGCGTCATGTCCACCACCCTCCCGCAATCTGCGTTTCGTCAACTAAAATCGACGTCATGTCGAGTTTTTGTTAGGGTCGGCAGCGGTCCGGTCGAGCAGAGGAGATGTCCAATGAAGACCTTTCTGATCACGGGGGTAAGCAGCGGCCTGGGGCGAGCCTTCGCTGCAGGCGCACTAGAGGCCGGGCACACCGTGGTGGGCACCGTGCGTCGGCGGGCAGACCTCGATGCATTCGAAGCGCTGGCGGCCAACGCCCACGGTCGGCTCCTGGACGTGACCGATGAAAAGGCAGTGTTCGCGACGGTTAAGGACGTCGAGGCGACCGTCGGTCCGATCGACGTGGTGATCGCCAACGCGGGCTATGGGCTCGAGGGCATCTTCGAGGAGACGCCCTTGAGCCAGCTGCGGGCTCAGTTCGAGACCAACGTCTTTGGGGTGGCGGCGACCCTTCAGGCCGTCCTTCCGTATATGCGTGAACGTCGCGGCGGTCACCTGATGGCGGTGACGTCGATGGGCGGGTTGATGGCCCCGGCGGGCCTAACCGCCTACTGCGGCAGCAAGTTCGCGCTGGAGGGACTGCTGGAGAGCTTGGGTAAGGAAGTCGCCGGGTTCGGCATTCATGTCACGGCGATCGAACCGGGTTCGTTCCGGACCGACTGGGCCGGTAGGTCCATGAGACGCGTAGACCGCTCCATCGCCGATTACGACGACGTGTTCACGCCTATTCGTGAAGCCCGCCTACAGGCGAGCGGGAACCAGCTCGGTGACCCCGCGAAGGCCGCAGCCGCAGTGTTGCAGGTGCTTGACTCGACCGATCCCCCACGGCATCTTGTGCTGGGGTCTGACGCTTTGCGGCTCATCAGGGCCGCGCGTCAAACCGTCGATCAGGAGATCGACAAGTGGGAGTCACTGTCTCGGACAACGGACTTCCCCGACGGACGTCAGATCGCAGCCAGCTAGCCATGCCAGCGAAAACCAAGCCCACCCGACGACATGCCGCCACGCCCCGAAAAGGGGATATGCGGGAACAGGCCATCCTCGACACCGCCGAACGACTCCTGGGCGAACAAGGCTACGAAGCAATGACGATCGCCGACATCGCAAAGGGCGCGGGGATCACGCGGGGTGCCCTGTACTTCTATTTCGGCTCCAAACAGGAGGTCATCACGGCGCTCGTCGCGCGTACCGTGGATGCCCTCCGGAAGAAATCGCGCGCAGCCGCGGACGACGCCGCACGTGGTGAGCATGCCATCGACGAGGCGATGATCAGAACCGAGGCGCTGTGGCGCCAGCACGGGGTCGTGATGCGCGCGGCGATCGACCTGGCGTCGTCGGTGCCCGAGATCGACACGCTCTGGAACGACACCGCCGAGATCTTCGTCGGCGCCATCGCCGAAATACTGCGGCACATGGGCTCTCCGTCACGCAGTGCGAGCCACGACCAGGCAGCCCTTGCACGCGCCTTGTGCTGGATGATCGAGCGCAGTTTCTACCAAGGCTCCCGGATTTCGAACGCCGAGCTGGCCCGCGCCAGGAAGGCCTGTACCGAGATCTGGCGTCGAGTCGCCTGTTGACCGCCGACGGCCTGCTCACTGCGGCTGAGTTAAGGAATCGGGCGGAATCGAATACTGCTGGCTGCCAGCAAAGTTCGTAATTTCTCAGTGAATCAAGCTCGATCACAGATGCGCGCTCCCCGGTCCGTCGGGCCAGCGATCCACGACCAAGAACCCGCCAAGCCGTGGGCTGTCGTGCATCCGATGAATCTTTCAGTGCCGCAGGGTTGCGTGTCGTCGCGATGAGTTTTGGCCTCCGGTGCAGTCTGATCTTCATGGGCAAACTGATCTACGGCTTCAACGTGTCGGTGGACGGGTACATCGCCGACGCACAAGGCAACATCGACTGGGGCGATCCGAGCGACGAACTGCACCAGTACTGGAATGACTTCGAGAGGGAGACCGCCCTGTCGTTCTACGGGCGGCGGCTCTACGAACTGATGTCCGCGTACTGGCCGACCGCCGATAGTGCTCCGGACGCCACTCCTCTGATCGTTGACTTCGCCCGCACCTGGCGCGAAATGCCCAAGGTTGTGTTCTCGCGGACCTTAGAGTCCGTCCACTGGAACTCGCGCCTGGAACGCGGTGACCCGGTCGAAGTGGTGAGGAGGTTGAAAGCCGAAACGGACGGCAGGCTGGAGGTCGCCGGCGCGACGCTGGCCGCGCCGATCGTGCAGGCCGGACTGGTGGACGAATACCGGATTGTGGTCGCGCCCATCGCCGTGGGCGGCGGCACCGCGTTCTTCCCGACCCTGCCGTCATGGATCTCGCTGCGGTTGCTTGAGAACCGCACCTTCCCGGGTGGCACGGTCCTGCTGCGCTACGAGGCGAAACACGACTGACTTACTTGCCTCTCGCGATCGAGGTTGTCGCCGCATTGGCGCCGACCGTGTCGTCGAGGTGTTGGATCGACTGGCTCTCACCCACGGGACGCCGCACTACGTGCGGTTCGACAACGGTCCGGAGTTCGTGGCGCACGCCGCGCTTGACTGGTGCCGATTCGACTGTGCTGGCTCACTCTTGTTGATCCAGGGTCGCCTTGGCGGAATGCCTGGATCGAGTCGTTCAACGGCCGGCTGTGCGACGAATTGCTCAACGCGTGGCACTTCGACTCCCTGCTGGAAGCCCGCGTGATCATCGAAGACTGGCGTCGCGACTACAAGCCAACCGGGCCCACTCCGTCCATGGTGAACTCACCCGGGCCGAGTTCGCTCTACAGTGGACCACGTCCATCAACCCCAAGCCGCATAGCGACCGGACCACCAAAGTGGGGACGGATGTTGTGGCTGCGCCAGCCTGCACGGCGTCAAACGTCCTGGAGCTGCGCCAGACGCCGCTCTCGGGCTATCAGAAAGAGTGGAACGGCCACGCTGATATCCACAACGAACGCCAGCACGACGTACACCCACAGGTACTTGACGTCGGTCCTGCGTGCCTCGACAACCATGAAGACCAGCGCTGCCACGGAGACCAGTGTCAGGTCGATGGTCATGGAGCTGACCGCGTGATTGGCGAAACAGCTAGCGAGGAAGTCGAGCGTGTCCCCGCCGGCCGAGAAGTACGCGATGTTGTGCGCCCACGTGGCGATGAGCGCCACCAGCGCGATCACACCGTAAAGAATGCAAAGGTTTCGTCGGGCAGCGGTCACACCCGTCAGTATTTAGTCATCAGAGTAATTGTCAATATGTGGATCGGGTTGCTTCAGGCGACCTCCGTTGCGGTTGGTTCGATAGGTTCGGTGATCGTGACGTCGCCGAGGCGTACGAGCAGCTTGCCTTTTTGGAACACCGCGCCGGCACGGACGAGGCGACTAGGTGTGGACGGCCCGCCAGCGTGCGTGTGAGCGCTCAATGGCCTTGTAGGCCATGGCATATCGGCCGCACGTGAACGCGGGGCCCTTGGTCACTTCGGTCGGCAAACGCACGGTCGGGAATATCGACCTTCCGGGTCAACGGTGCGCAGGTGAACCCAGGGCTCGGCCGGATACTTGTAGATGTCCAGCAGCAAGTCGGCGTCTTCACGATCTAAGCGACTTCAGCGCCGTCGAGCAACTGCGCAAACGCGATCCGGCCCTACTCGCCTAACATTCCCACCATGAGCGACGAAAACGATGAGCTAGCAGCCGTCCTGCAATATCTAGAAGAAGACGAGAAAACGGCCCGTGAGAACGGACAAAACGATCTGGCGGACCAGATTGCCACCCAACGCCGCAAGCTCCTCGAAGCACCGCCCGCTGATCTGGTTCAGCTGTTTAACGACATTGCTGACGCGCTAGAAACGAGCCTTGAAGCAGCAGGGACCGATGACATCCTTACCGGCGACACCATCATCTACCTCCGCAGAACCGCCAAGGACATCGACCGCCACGACCGATAACACAGCGTGGGTTGGGTGGTCGGGCGGCAAATGTCTCAGGCAATGATGCGTGAACCACGTAGTTGCCACTACGGCCATAATCGGCCGCGATCCCAACCCTCCCCGTTGCGTTCATAGCGCAGTCGCTGGTGGCGTCGGTCAGGCGCGCCCTGCCAAAACTCGACGTAATCGGGTCGCACAGCGTATGAGATCCATTCAGGTGGGGCGACTTCGGGGTTATCGCGCAGTTCGCGGTGAGCCTTGGCGATGTGTGCTTCCAGCTCGGCTCCATCGGTGAGCGGTTGACTTTGCCTCATCGTCAATGCGATCGCGCGCGACTCCAGTGGACGGGCCAAGAAGTCTTGCGCGCTGGCTTGAGCTCCGTCATTGACGACCACGCCGCCAATCCGCACTTGTCGAACCAATGCAGCCCAGTAGAAGGTCAACGCCGCAACAGGATTGGCCGACAGGTCACGGCCTTTTTGGCTGACCGAATTGACCGCGAAGTGCCAGCCCCGTTCATCGACGGCTTTAATAATCAGCACCCGAGCCCGTGGTAAGCCTCGAGCGTCAACGGTCGACAGCGTCATCGCATGCGGTTCGGGAAGGGCGGCCTCGACGGCATCCTGCAACCACCTGATGAATAACGAAACAGGTTCTGCTGGAACGTCGTCGGTGTCGAAACCGGGGGCATGGCCGGTCAAGACGGGCAGGCTGCGCAGGAACGCGCGGCCACCGTCGTCATCAGACCATCGCATAGGCACAGCAGACTCCTCGAAGATCGAGGAGCACCCAGGCGGTCGATGCGTCCGAATCTTTGGCTTCCCAGTGGTGTTCCACCCGCGCCAGTCGCCAATTCAACAGACTCTACGCCGCCAAGCCGCAAAGCCCCCGCGCGATCAGGATCGCTCCCGCTCGACCAGGTCCTTCAGGAACCTAGGCACACGACCGGCGCCGAAATCGTAGAAGCGTACCCATGTGGGCGTGATGGCGATTCTGGCCATCCGGTCGTATGTCTGGCGCACCTCATGTTCGAACTTCCTGGCCTGATCTTCATCCATCGTTTTGCGGGCAGCGGCGAGGTACTCCGGCACTACACCGTCGATGATTCTCACGCCGGCGCGGCCGCGGATCGATAAGGCGCGTGCCGTCTCGGGCGTGTCTCCGGAGTCGATGGACAGGGCGACGTCCGCGGCT
>NZ_LZLU01000208.1:0-13952 GCF_001673415.1 Mycobacterium sp. 1165196.3
GATGCTGGTGATGGACGCCGACCGGTTCGGGATCAGTCAGTTGCACCAGCTGCGCGGCCGGATCGGCCGTGGCCAGCATCCGAGCCTGTGCTTGTTCGCCAGCTGGTCCGCGCCGGACTCGTCGGCCGGCCGCCGACTGTGTGCGGTGGCCGAGACGCTGGACGGCTTCGCCCTGGCCGATCTCGACCTCAAGGAGCGTCGGGAGGGAGATGTGTTGGGCCGCAACCAGTCCGGCAAGGCGATCACGCTGCGGCTGCTGTCCCTGGCGGACCACCTGGAGTTCATCGAGGCCGCGCGGGACTTCTGTGTCAGGGCCTACGCCGAGGACCGCTCCAATCCCGGATTGGGGCTGCTGGCCGCGCGATTCACCGACACCGACCGCATCGAATACCTGGACAAAAGTTGAATCGCAAAGTACTGCTGTGGCTGGCCGCGGCGGCCGCGCTGGCGTTGCTGGTGGCCTATCAGACGGTCGGCTCCTCGACCGCCCGGCGTTCCGCCGAATACGCGGCGCGCGCCGACGTTCCGACGGTGCAGCCGGGCACCGATGTGCTCACCGGTGTGGCCGTCGTGCCCCTGCGCCAGCACCGCTACGACTACCTGCGCTCGGCGTTCGGCGACGCCTGGGACGACGACAACGATGCCCCGTTGGGGCACAACGGATGCGACACGCGCGACGACATCCTGAACCGTGATCTGGTGGACAAAACGTATGTGTCGGTGAAACGGTGTCCGGACGCGGTGGCCACCGGCACGCTGCACGACCCCTACACCAGCAAGACCATCGCCTTTCAGCGCGGCCCCAAGGTCGGTGAGTCCGTGCAGATCGACCACATCGTCCCGCTGGCCTACGCGTGGGACATGGGCGCGTACGGCTGGCCCGCCCCCGAGCGGCTGCGCTTCGCCAACGACCCGGCCAACCTGCTGGCCGTCGAAGGGCAGGCCAACCAGGACAAGGGCGATTCGCCGCCGGCGCAATGGATGCCGCCGAACGCGGCGTTCGCCTGCCAGTACGCGATGCAGTTCATCGCGGTGCTTCGTGGTTACTCGCTGCCGGTGGACCAGGCGTCGACCGGCGTGCTGCGCCAGGCCGCGACGACCTGCCCGACGGGGTAGCGCGGCGCCCTACGCGAGCGCCGCCGGTGCTGATCGCGGCTCGATTGACCTCAGGGCATCTCAGGTGATGACCGCGGGCATGCTGTCCCAGCCTCGCACGGTCGAGGTACGCGAACGTCGTGCTGCGGGCATGTCGATGTCCCATTCGGGCCATCGCTTGAGTACCTCTTCTAGCGCCACGCGGCCTTCCAAACGCGCCAACGGAGATCCGACGCAGAAGTGCGGACCCCGGCCGAAGGTGAGGTGGCCGCCGGGTTTTCGGTGAATGTCGAACTTGTCGGGGTCGTCGAAATGACGTTCGTCGCGGTTGGCCGAAGCCAGCATCAGCAGCAGGGCGCTGCCCGCCGGGATGACCCGCCCCTGGAAAGTCACATCGTCGGTGGCGACGTAGCGCGCTACATGCGGCCCGGGTGGTTCGTAGCGCAGCAGTTCCTCGATTGCCGTCGGGATCAGCGCATGGTTTTCGGCGAGTTCCTTACGTTGATCGGGGTGCTCGGCCAGCACCTTGCCCATCCAGCCGAACAGGCGACCGGTCGTTTCAACGCCCGCGCCGGCCACCACCGCCAAGAACACGATCAGTTCCTGCTTGGACAGCTTTCGCGTGGTCCCGGTCTCGTCCTCGAACTCGACATTGAGCAGTTCGGTGATCAGGTCGTCCGACGGGTTCTTCTCGCGCCACTCGACGTATTCGCCGAACATCTCACCGGTGAAGTAGCGATCTTTCTTGATTGACATCGGTTTTCCGGGCTCGTTGCGCAGCACCTGGTTGGCGTGTTCGCGTACCGCAGGCTGTTCCGCATCGGGAATACCGGCAAGCATTCCGATGGTGCGCATGGGCAGCTCGGCGCCCAGATCCGCCACGAAATCGAACCGCTCCCCGCCGACGAGTGGGTCAAGGCACGCGACGCAGAAGGCACGGATCTTGTCCTCGATCGCTCGCATCTTCTTCGGTGTGAATGCCCTGGACACGATCGCGCGATGAATGGTGTGCAAGGGCGGATCCTCGTTGATGAAGATGCCTGGCGGCATCACCGGGTCGGTCATGACGACCTCGAGGATGTCGCCCTTGGCCGAGCTGAGCCGGGCGGTGTCTTTCAGCGCCGCATCGACATCCGCGTAACGGCTTACGCCCCAAAAGTTGTGCGGTTCGTTGTAATAGACCGGGCACTCGTCGCGCAGGCGCCGGTAGGTCGGATAGGGGTCCAGGTCGATGTCGACGTCCCACGGGTCGTAATACAGATCGCTCAACGTCGGCTCCTCGTCAGCGGTTCTTCCGCACGCCCTCATGTGGGCGCTATACGAACGTACAGCATGCCTCGTCCGAGGGGCAACGAACCGGTCGTCCCCGGCACAGGCGACGATGCTATACGATCGTACAAACGATGGGCGCCGCTCGCGCACCGCCACGACGAACAAGAGGAAACGGTATGGAGAGTCGGTTTGACCTCGACGGCCGCGTCGCCGTCATTACCGGCGGCGGCACGGGAATCGGGCGTGGTACGGCGCTCGTGCTGGCCCAGCATGGCGCCGACGTCGTGTTGGCGGGCCGGCGCCCCGACCCGCTCGAATCCACAGCCAGGGAAGTCATGGCGCTGGGCCGCCGTGCCGTGGCCGTGTCCACCGATGTGACGTCCGCGGACGAGTGCCGGGCGCTCATCGACAGAGCTGTTCAGGAATTCGGGCGGCTGGACATCCTGGTCAATTGTGCTGGGGGAGCGGAGACGAAGTCGATCCTCAAGTGGCCCGACGACGACTTCGAGAACGTGCTCGCCCTGAACTTCAACGCCGTCTGGCACCTGTCCAAGGCGGCAGCCCAGCCGATGATGGCGCAGGGCAAGGGGGCCATCGTCAACATCTCGTCGGGGGCCAGCCTGCTGGCGATGCCGCAGGCGGCTCCCTATGGCGCCGCGAAGGCGGCCGTGAACAACCTGACCGGGTCGATGGCGGCCGCGTGGGCCAGGAAGGGCATTCGAGTCAACGCCATCGCAGTCGGTGCGGTACGCGCCGCCACCCTGACCGACGATGCCGCGCGGTACGGACTGGATCCGGAGGCGATCGCGCTCACCAACGGCCTCGGCCGACTCGGTGAGCCCGACGAAATCGGCTACGGCGTCTTGTTCTTCGCGTCGGACGCAGCGAGTTTCTGTTCGGGGCAAACGCTGTACATGCACGGAGCTCCCGGTGGTGCTGGCGTGTAAGGCGGCACCCGAGGCCGATGCGCGCCGGCGCTTCTTGTGCCCCTCGCGTTTTCGCTATACATTCGTACAGCACATTGCTGGTACGGCCCGAAACCGAGGAGCTGCCCGATGACCCGAACGGCCGTCGTGACCGGTGCGGGTTCCGGTTTGGGACGAGCGATCGCCGTCAAGCTGGCGGCCGACGGTCATCGCGTGGCGATCATGGACGTGCATCCGGCCAATGCCAACGCCGTCGCCTCCGAGATCGAAACCGCCGGCGGCAATGCGCTTGCGATCGGAGTCGACGTCTCGGACGAGGCGGCGGTTGAATCAGCATTCGCCACCTTGCGAGGGGAGTTCGGGCCGACGGAGATTTTGGTGACCAGCGCGGCCATCGCCGGATTCACGCGGTTCGACAAGATCACCCTCGACGAGTGGAACCGCTATCTGGCGGTGAATTTGACCGGCACCTTCCTCTGCGTGCGAGCGGCGTTGTCCGACATGGTGGCGGCGAAATGGGGTCGTATCGTTACCATCTCATCTGCCGCCGGTCAGCAGGGCGCTCCTGCGCAGGGGCACTATTCGGCCACCAAGGGCGGCGTGATCGCCATGACCAAGACGGTCGCGTTGGACTACGCCCGCAAGGGCATCACAGCCAATACCGTACCGCCGTTCGTCATCGATTCGCCGATGCTGCGCCAGCAACAGCGGGACGGAAAGCTGCCACCCACCGAGCATTTGACGCAAGCCATTCCGGCCGGGCGGCTGGGGCAGGCCGACGACGTGGCGGCGGTGTGTTCCTTTCTGTGCTCGGAGGGCGCCGGTTACGTCAACGGCCAGGTGATCGGCGTGAACGGCGGCGCGGTCCTCTGACAACGCCAGCCGAAATGCAAGCAACGCAACGTATTCAGGAGGTAGCGTGCGCGTCAAGGTCGATCCGGCCCACTGCCAGGGCCACACGATGTGCGCCATGATCGCACCGGAGTCGTTCGAACTCGACGACGTCGATGGTCATGCCCATGCCGTGGTCGAGGAGGTCGCCGACGGGCACCGCGACGGTGTGCTCGAGGCGGCCCGCTCCTGCCCCGAGCAGGCCATCTCCATGATGATCGACCATGTCGTTGCTGCCCGGGCGGCCCACGGTCGTCGACTTGGGCGATGACATGAGCTGAGCGCACCTGCAGACGACTCGGCGGCGATTCCGCACTGACGGGTTGGCGGGTCGGCCACGTACGCCCGAAGGAGCACATCGATGCCGGAAAACACCCCGGTGGTCCTGGTCACGGGAGCCAGCCGCGGCGCGGGCGCAGGGATCGCCCGCGCGCTGGGCAGCCATGGCTGCACGGTGTATGTCACCGGTCGCACCCGCAGCGGCGCTGACTCAGCCCTGCCGGGCACCGTCGACGAGACGGCCGCACAGGTGAGCGCCGCGGGCGGACGGGGGATCGCCGTCGGTGTCGACCACGCCGACGACGACCAGGTCGAGGCGTTGTTCGCCCAAATCCGCGGCGAGCAGGGGCGGCTCGACGTCCTGGTCAACAACGCCGCGATCATTCGCGACGAGATGATGGGTCGGACCAAATTCTGGGAGGAGCCCTTCAGCGTGCTCGACACGCTCGACGTCGGGGTGCGGAGCAGCTACGTCGCCACCGTCCACGCCGCACCGTTGATGATTTCGCAACGCAAAGGGCTGGTTGCGTTTTCGTCGTCCTCGGGGTCAGTGCACTACGCGTTCGGTCCCGCCTATGGGGTGCCGAAGGCGGCCACCGACAAGATGGCCGCCGACATGGCGTTCGACTTTCGTGAGTTTGGCATCGCTGCCGTCTCGATCTGGATGGGATCGCTGCTGACCGACCGCGTCCGAAAGATCATCGCCAGCAATCCCGAGAAGTTCGGCCACATCCTCGATACCGCCGAGACGCCCGAATTGACCGGCCACGTGATCTGGGCGCTGTATCAAGACCCGGACTTGATGAGTTTGAGCGGGCAGACGCTGATCGGCGCGGAGCTGGCGGCGAGATACGGCATCAGTGACGAAGGTGGCCGCCAGCCACCGTCCTATCGTGATTTGTTCAACGTTCACCCGCACCAGCAGTGCGCACACGTGATGCGTTGACCGTCAACATGATTGTCCACTGAGTCGACCGCGGCGACCCACCCGCTCAACTACGGCTACGCACGACGCGTCGTCGCCCGGCGGCGCTGGGTGGTCCCCCGTTTGGGAGGCTCGGGGCGTGGTTCCACCGAGTCTATGTAGCGCTCGAAGGCCTTGGTGACCTCCCGGTGGGCCGACTTGACGCCGATGCCCTCCTCGAGATTCAGGAACTTCGGCATGCCCGACATCAGCAACTGCAGCGCCGGCAGCGAAAGATCACCGACCGGACGAGCGTTCTTGCCGAACTTGGCGACGAGCGCGTCCAATTGGACCTTCCGTACGCTCTCGGTCACGGCGGCGATCTCATTGCGAATGGATTTGCGGTGGTTGCCCAGCGCCATGAACTCTGTCATCAGCGCGCCGGTCGCCTCTTCCCACGAGTACTCCCACACGGCCCGCAGGGGATCGTCGCTGCGGCGTGCGAGCGTTTCGGTCAGGTATGCCAGATTGCGCTCGGAGTAGCGCCGAATCGCGGCGACGAAAATCTCATCGAGAGTGGGGAAGTAGTACTGCACCAGGCTCGGTGTCACGCCGGCCTTGGCCGCCAGCGCCCGGTAAGTGACGCTCGCATACCCCTGTTCGAGCATCAGCTTTTCCACACAGTCCAGCAGCACGTCCCGCGTCTTGGACGTTTCGGCGCCCACGCGCCGCGACGACGTCGCCATGGCCATCCGATCTGTTGAGTACTCGTATTGTGACACCTGGCCTGTGCTGTACGAGTGTATAGTGGCACCGGGCGTCGCAAGCCTCGATGCCGACCGATCCAACGAATAGGGACAGCATGGCCGTGGACACGGGCTTGGACGCGCTCGAGAAGAACGTTCGCTATCTGCTGGATCGCACGGAGATCCTCGACTGCATTGCGCGCCACGCCCGAGGTTGTGACCGCCACGACGTCGACCTGATCGCGTCCGCGTACCACGCCGATGGTGTCGACGAGCACGGCCACGCCGTCAATTCCGGTCCGGAGTACGGGGATTGGGCCAATAAGACCCATGCCGAGACGTCGCGGGTTCACACCCACAACATCACCACGCACACGTGCGAAGTCGATGGTGATGCCGCGCACGCCGAGAGTTACGTGATCGTGGTTCTCGTCGGGCCCGACGCCAAGAGCGCGCAGTTCATCACCGGCCGTTACATCGACCGGCTGGAGCGGCGAAATGGGCAGTGGCGCATCGCGGTCCGCCGCTCGACGGTCGAAGGCATGTTCCTCGCGGACGCCCGGGTGTTGCAGTCATCGTTCTTCACCGAAAAGGGCTACCTCGTCGGCACGCGCGACCGCACCGACCTGTCGTATCAGCGTCCCTTGACCATCGACGCGCCGGCCCCGGCGCGATGGTAGCGGCGCCCTACGCGCCTTCGTAGGTCTCGGGGTCCGGGCGCAACCGGGTGCCGTCGTTGAGCCCGTTGAGCGCCTCGACGTGCTCGTCCGCCAACTCGAAGTCGAAGACGTCGAGGTTGGAGGAGATGTGCTCGGGGTTGGCGGACCGGAAGACGACCGCATTGCCCAGCTGCAGGTTCCACCGCAGCAGGACCTGCGAGGCGGTCTTGCCGTATTCGCCGGCGACCGAATTCACCGTCGGGTTGTCGTTCAGCTTGCCCAGCGCCAGCGGCGTGTAGGACTGGGTGAGCACGTTGTGCTCGGCGTTGGTCTTGCGCAGCGCTTCCTGGTTGAGCAGCGGGTGCAGCTCGACCTGGTTGACCGCCGGGGTGACGAAAGTCAGATCGATGACCGTCGTCAGGTGCTCGTCGGTGAAGTTGGATACACCGATCGAGCGGGCCTGACCTTCCGCGCGGGACTGGATCATGCCGCCGAAGGAGTTCACGTAGCTGCCCAGGGCCGGCGCCGGCCAGTGGATGAGGTAGAGGTCGACGTAGTCCAGGCCGAGGCGCTCCAGGCTGGCGTTGCAGGCGTCCATCGCCGCCTTGAAACCCTGGTCCGCCGTGGCCAGCTTGGTGGTCACGAACAGCTCGGCGCGGGGAATGCCGGAGGCGGCGATGGCGCGCCCCACGGCGGCCTCGTTCCCGTAGGCCGCGGCGGTGTCGATCAGCCGGCAGCCGACTTCCAGCGCCGCCGACACCGCGCGTTCGGTCTCGTCATCCGACAATTCCGCGACGCCCAGGCCCAGGGCCGGGATCGTGTTCTCGTCGTTGAGAGCAATTGAGGGTACGGCGGAGCCCGACTCGCCAGCCAATTCATTCACCTGCCTGTGAAATTGAAGGTTCGAGATTGTGCACCGAGCCGAGTTCCGTCATCGAATTCGAGGCGCTGAGTTCGAAATCGAACACGTCGAAGTCGCTCGCAATCCGATGAAGGCTCACCGACCTGGGGACCACGATATTACCTAGTCAATAAATGCAACTGATCGACACCTGCGCGCGGGTCGTCTTTCGCCGCGACGCGGCCCGATCTCACCACCGATATCGCAGACTTCGCCCACCACGCGCTCGGCACGCCGATAGCGCTGCAGTAGCGTGGGTCAGGCGGCAATGCCGCGTGTTTGGTGGCCGCCGGGGGCCGGCAACGCTCCGAGGCGGTGGGTTCGGGGACCGAATAGCTGTTCGTCGGCGAGCGTTCGCACGTGTTGTTAAGGGGGTTGCCCATGACCAGGCCTCTGTCAGGCGCACCGGAACTCGAGCGCGGCGCCGATCGCACCTCGGTGCCGCTGGCCAGCCGGATCCAGGGCGCCGTCACCGGCGTCGGGGCCAAGGTTATCCCGTGGATCCCCACCGCCATCAGGCGCGGGCTGGTCCGTGGGCGCTCGGTGATCATCGACGGCAACACGCTGGACCCCACGCTGCAGCTGATGCTGTCGGGGCTGCGCGCGGTCGGCATCGACGGCCTGGTGGTCGACGACGACCCGCACGTCTCGCGAGCTCAGATGCGCGAGTCCACCGTGGGGTTCCCCGGGCCGCAGATCCACGTCGACGTCGCCGAGCTGACGCTGCCCGGCCCCGCCGGGCAGATCCCCGCCCGGCACTACCGTCCACCCGGCGGCGAGCCGGCACCGCTGCTGGTCTTCTACCACGGTGGCGGCTGGTCCATCGGCGACCTGGACACCCACGACAGTCTGTGCCGACTGACCTGCCGTGACGCCGGCATCCATGTGTTGTCCATCGACTACCGGCTGGCCCCCGAGCACCCGGCGCCGGCCGCGATCGAGGACGCCTACGCGGCCTTCACCTGGGCCTACGAGCACGCCGGCGAGCTGGGTGCGACGCCGGGCCACGTCGCGGTCGGCGGGGACAGCGCCGGCGGCAACCTTGCCGCCGTCGTCAGCCAGATCGCGCGCGACGAGGGCGCCCCGGCGCCGGTGCTGCAATGGCTGATCTATCCGCGCACCGACTTCACCGCCAAGAACCGGTCGCTGACCCTGTTCTCGCGCGGCTTCCTGCTGACCAAGCGGGACATCGACTGGTTCGAATCGCAGTATCTGCGGCGGTCGAAGCTCGACCGCACCGATCCGCGGGTGTCGCCGGCGCTGGCCCAATCGCTGACCGGACTGGCGCCCGCGCTGATCGCCGTCGCCGGCTTCGACCCGCTGCGTGACGAAGGCGAAAGCTACGCCGAGGCGCTGCGGGCCGCCGGCGTCGCGGTGGACCTGCGGTACCTGGGTTCGCTGACCCACGGCTTCGCCAACCTGTTCCAGCTGGGCGGGGACAGCATGGTCGCGACCAGCGAGCTGATCTCGGCGCTGCGGGCCCACCTGAGCCGGGTCTGATTCCCGCAGCGGTTGGCGCCGGTAATCTAGAGGCGCCTTGTCCGATCGCTTTGTCCGCACCCGGGCAGACCGACAACTCGCACCGAAAGATCAGGGAACCTGTGGCCGACAAACCCAAACGTCCCCCGCGATTCGACATGAAGTCGGCCTCCGGCGGTAAGTCGAGCCGGCTCGTCCAAATCGGCGGTACCGCATTCGTGGTGATCTTCGCGGTCGCCCTCGTCTTCTACATCGTGACCTCGCACCACAAGAAGACCGGCCCCACCGGCGCGGGCGACACCGTTCGGGTCACGTCGAGCAAGCTGATCACCCAGCCCGGCACCAGCAACCCCAAGGCCGTGGTGACGTTCTACGAGGACTTCCTGTGTCCTGCCTGCGGTAACTTCGAGCGCACCTTCGGCCCGACGGTCTCCAGGCTCATCGACCTCGGCGCCATCGCGGGCGACTACTCCATGGTGTCGATCCTCGACAGCTCGCGGAACCAGAACTACTCCTCGCGCGCGGGCGCCGCGGCGCTCTGCGTCGCCGACGAGTCCCAGGACGCCTTCCGGCGCTTCCACTCCGCGCTGTTCAGCACCGACATCCAACCGAGCGAAACCGGCAAGAGCTTCCCGGACAACGCCCGGTTGATCGAACTCGCCCGCGAGGCCGGTGTGGTGGGCAAGGTGCCGGACTGCATCAACAGCGGCAAATACCTGTCCAAGGTCACCGGCGAAGCGGCGGCCGCACACATCAACGCCACGCCGACCATCAAGATCAACGGCGAGGACTACGACCCGTCGACACCCGAGGCGCTGGTCAACAAGATCAAGGAAATCGTGGGCAACATCCCGGGCATCGACGGCGCGGTCGCGCCGGCCGCGATGTGACCGGTGCGGTGTCGACCGAAGCTGTCGATCCCGCCGGCGACCTGACGCCGGATCCGGCTTCGGGGACGCGAGTGCCCGCGCTCAGCGCCTGGTGGGTGCTCATCGCCGGGCTGATCGGGCTGGTCGCGTCGGCGACGCTGACGGTCGAGAAGATCGACATCCTGGCAAACCCGGCGTACGTACCGTCCTGCAACATCAACCCGATCCTGTCCTGCGGCTCGGTGATGATCACGCCGCAGGCGTCGCTGCTGGGCTTTCCCAACCCGCTGCTGGGGTTGGTGGCCTTCACCGTGGTGGTCGTGACCGGGCTGTTGGCGCTGACGAAAGTTGCTCTGCCGCAATGGTATTGGCTGGTTCTGACGGCCGGGCTGGTGGTCGGGGCGGTGTTCGTGCACTGGCTGATCTTCCAGAGCCTCTACCGCATCGGCGCGTTGTGCCCCTACTGCATGGTGGTGTGGGTCGTCACCATCTCGCTGCTGGTGGTGGTGGCCTCGATCGCCTATCGCCCGGTGCTGCAGCACCGGCAATCCGGACCGGGATGGCTGCTCTTCCAATGGCGGTGGTCGGTCGCCGCGCTGTGGTTCACCGCGGTGTTCTTGCTGATCATGGCCCGGTTCTGGGACTACTGGTCGACGCTGCTCTAGGACTTCGCAGGTGACCCGGATCATTGGCGGCGCGGCCGGGGGCCGTCGCATCGCGGTCCCGCCGCGCGGTACCAGGCCCACCACCGATCGGGTGCGCGAATCGCTGTTCAACATCCTCTCGGCCCGCCTGGACCTGACCGGTGTCGCCGTGCTGGACCTCTACGCCGGTTCGGGCGCACTGGGATTGGAGGCGCTGTCCCGCGGTGCCGCCGCCGCGCTCTTCGTGGAGTCGGACCCGCGCAGCGCATCCGTCATCGCGCGCAACATCGAAACCGTGGGCCTGCCCGGTGCGACGCTGCGCCGCGCAGCGGTGGCGACCGTGTTGGCCGCCGGGACCGACGCCGCGTTCGATCTGGTGCTGGCCGACCCGCCCTACGACGTGGACGCCACCGAGGTCGAGGCCGTGTTGGCCGCCTTGCCCGCCCGTGGCTGGGTGCACCAAGGCAGCGTTGCGGTGGTGGAGCGTGCGGCCGGCGGCGCGCCGCTGGACTGGCCGGCCGGCTGGGCCGCGTGGCCGCACCGGGTGTATGGCGACACCCGGCTGGAGCTGGCCGAGCGCCATTGAGGTAGGCGTGTACCGTCGTTCGTCATGGCGCCGCTCCTCAGCATCGCTTCGCTCTGCATCGTCTCGCCGCGCGTCATGATCGCCGATGTCCGCAGATCACCCGCTTGCATCGGATCGCGCGCATGACGGGCGCGGTGTGCCCCGGGTCGTTCGACCCGGTGACGTTGGGTCACATCGACGTCTTCGAGCGCGCGTCGGCCCAATTCGACGAGGTGGTGGTGGCGATCCTGACCAACCCCGCCAAAAAGGGCATGTTCGACCTCGACGAGCGGATCGCGATGATCAACGAATCGACGACGCACCTGCCGAACCTGCGGGTGGAGGCCGGGCGGGGCCTGGTCGTCGACTTCGTCCGGGCGCGGGGCATGACCGCCATCGTGAAGGGACTGCGCACCGGCACCGACTTCGAATACGAGCTGCAGATGGCGCAGATGAACAAACACGTCGCCGGTGTGGACACCTTCTTCGTCGCGACCGCTCCGCGCTATTCGTTCGTGTCCTCGTCGCTGGCCAAAGAGGTCGCGATGCTTGGCGGTGACGTGTCCGAACTGCTGCCCGAACCGGTCAATCGCCGTCTGCGCGAACGGCTTTCGGCCCGGTCCTGAATCCGCCGATCGGCGCCGAAACCATTGCGCGGCAGGCGCATTGACCATGCCGGTAGTGGCGTGGAGTAAACCGCCACGCCGCGGGTACCCGATGGTGTCGAAAGTTCTCCGTCGATTACCCGTGAGTCCCTCGTTAGGGGCGGTCGACGGGTTCGAGCGCGCCACGTGGAACCGGAGTCCGCCGGAATAGATCGCAGACGCCCACACAGAACGTATCTTGAAGATCTGATCCGTCAGGAGGGGGTACGCGAGGTCGCCGACGTCGATAGGAGAACGGCACCATGACGGTAGACAATCTGTTCGACGTACCCGAGGCCGCGGCCGATCTGGTTGCGCTGCTCGCCGACGAGGGAGTCGCGCACTTCTTCATCAACCCCGGAACGGATTCCGCGCCGATTCAGGAGGCGCTGGCGGCGGCGCGCGCCGCGGGCACGCCGAGCCCGCAGGCGGTGTTGTGCGTGCACGAGAGCATCGCGCTGGCCGCGGCCATCGGCCATCACATGGCCAGCGGCCGCCCGCAGGCGGTGATGGTGCACGTTGACGCCGGCACGCTGAACCTGGGCTGCCAGCTGCACAACGCGCAGCGCAACGGGACCCCGGTGGTGGTATTCGCCGGCCGCGCTCCCTACAGCTCGGCGCCGGGGGTGCGCGGTCACCGCGACACCTACATCCATTGGCAGCAGGAGCAACTCGACCAGCCCGCCGTGGTGCGCAACTACGCCAAGTGGCACATGGAGGTTCCCCGCGGCCGCGAGCTGGCCCCGATCGTCCGGCGGGCCTTCCAGGTCACCCAATCCTGCCCGTCCGGCCCCGCGTACGTCATGCTGCCGCGAGAAGCGTTGATGGAGCACGGGGCCGGGGCGCTGCCGCGCCGCCTGCCGCCGGCCGTACCGCCCGGCCCGGATCCGGGCGCGCTGGGACGCTTGGCGGGAATCTTGGTGGCGGGCAAGCGGGTCGTCATCGTCACGGCCCGGACCGCCGCCGACCCCGCGACCGCAACGGTGCTGGGCCGCATCGCCGAGCTGCTGGGTGCGCCGGTGATCGATCAGGGCGACCGCGCCAACCTGCCGCTGGAACATCCGTTGCACGTGGTGGGCGACGCGGCGCCGCTGGAGAACGCCGACACCGTGCTGCTGTTGGACTGCGAAGTGCCCTGGGTGCCGGCGCAGCTGGCCCCGCCCGCGAATGCCCGCGTGGTGCAGATCGACGGCGATCCGGTCAAACCGAGCATGCCGCTGTGGTCGTTTCCGATCGAGGTCGCGCTGACCGCCGACACGCGGGTGGCGCTGCTGTTGCTCGAGCAGACCCTGTTGCGGCTGGCCACCGACGAGCTGCGGGAGAAGTGGGCCGCGCGTCGGCAGGCGGCCGAGGCCGACACGGCGCAGCGCCAGCGGGAGGCGGCCCGCCGGGCCGCCTCCGATCGCCCGGCGGACGCACCCGATGCGATGCTGGCCGCGCTGGGCGGCGCCCTGCCCGACGACGCGGTGGTGGTACAGGAGGCCGTGACCAACCGGTCCGCCGTGGCCCGGCAGGTGCGGCGGTCACCCGGGCAGCTCTTCGACACGGGCGCACCGGGATTGGGCTGGGCGCTCGGCGGCGCGTTCGGCGTCAAACTCGCCCGGCCGGAAGCGCCCGTCGTCGCCATCTGCGGCGACGGCGCGTTCAATTTCGGCGTGCCCACCGCGGCGTTGTGGTCGGCGCATCGCCATGGTGCGCCCTTCGTCACCGTCGTCTTGAACAATCAGTCGTATCTGGCCTCCAAGCTGCCGGTGATTGACTTGTATCCGCAGGGAGTGTCGGTGCGGGAGAACGATTTCGGCGAGACCCGACTCACCCCGGACACCGACTACGCCGCGCTCGCCGCGGCATGCGGCGGCAGCGGACGCACGGTGCACACGCCGGCGGAGATGAGCAAGGCCGTCGAATGGGCGCTCGCCGAGGCCGGGCAAGGGCGCTGCGTGGTGCTGGACGTGCGGTTGCCGCAACCCTGAGACTCCTCAGTGCCGATGCTCTGATGGGCCGGCCTCGGCGAGCGCCCATTCGACGGCCTTGCTCATCTCCGCCGGCGTGTGCACCGTGCGTCCGCTGCCGCCGCA
>NZ_LZLU01000209.1:0-2706 GCF_001673415.1 Mycobacterium sp. 1165196.3
CGGTCAGCAGGTGCTTGGGATGCGAGGGGTCATCCTCGAGTTTGCGGCGCAGCTGCGCGAGATACACGCGCAGGTAATGGGTTTCGGTGGCATACGCCGGACCCCACACCTCCTTGAGAAGCTCCTCGCGGCCGACCAACTTGCCGCGGTTGCGGACGAGGACTTCGAGCATCCCCCACTCGGTTGGGGTGAGGTGAACCTCGCTGCCGTGCTTGGTGACCTTCTTGGCGGCCAGGTCGACGGTGAACGATTCGGTCTCGATGACCGGTTGTTCGAGTTCGGAGGCCGCGGCGTTGCGCCGGACCGCCGCGCGCAGCCGCGCCAGGAACTCGTCCATGCCAAAGGGTTTCGTGACGTAGTCATCGGCCCCGGCGTCCAGCGCCTCGACCTTGTCCGACGAATCGGTGCGCGCCGACAACACGATGACCGGCGCGGTGAGCCAGCCGCGCAGACCGGCCAGCACGTCGATCCCGGAGATGTCGGGCAGGCCGAGGTCGAGGATCACCACGTCGGGCTTGTGTTCGGCGGCGGCCCGCAATGCGCCGGCGCCGCTGGACGCGGTGATCACCTCATAACCCCGCACCGACAGGTTGATGCGCAGTGCGCGCAGGATCTGCGGCTCGTCGTCGATCACCAGAACGCGAGTCACAGTGCGCCAATCTGTTGCGGCGCGGCCAAATCCACGATCACCGTCAGCCCGCCTCCCGGGGTGTCGGTGGCCGTAATCGTCCCGCCCATCGCTTCGACGAAGCCCCGCGCCACCGACATCCCCAGGCCCACGCCGGTGGTGTTGTCGTGATCGCCGAGCCGCTGAAACGCTGCGAAGATCTGCTCCTCGGCCCCGTGCGGGATTCCGGGGCCTTCGTCGATGACGTTGATCAGGACGCGATCGCCCACCCGTCCGGCGTTGACCCGCACCACACAGTTGGGCGCATAGCGCAGCGCGTTGTCGATCAGATTGGCCAGCACCCGTTCCAGCAGCCCCGCATCGGCCATCACCATCGCATCGGCGACGTCGACCTTGACCCGGTCGATCGCGGACCGGAAGAAACCGGTGGCGCCAGCCCCGATGCTGACCAGGGCCCGCTGCACGGTCTCCTCCAAATACACGACGCGCAGGTCCGGGTGGATCACCCCGGCGGCCAAACGCGATGAGTCAAGCAGGTTTCCGACCAGCGCGGTCAGCTGGTCGATCGACTCCTCGATGGTGGCCAGCAATTCGGCGGTGTCGGTGGGGGAGAAGGCGACGTCTTCGGCGCGCAGGCTCGAGACCGCGACCTTGGCCGCCGCCAGGGGTGTCCGCAGGTCGTGGCTGACCGCCGACAGCAGGGAACGGCGCAGTTCGTCGGCCCGCACGATCGCCTCGGTGCGGCTGGCTTCCTCGGCGAGCTCGCGTTGCCTGATCAAACCCGCGGCCTGCCTGGCCACCGCGCCGAGCACCCGCCGGTCGCGCGCGGAAAGCTTCCTGCCGGCCAGCAGCATCCAGAACTCGTCGTCACCGACCTCGATCGCGGTGTCGGCGGAATCGATTGTCACACAGGGATCGCGGCCCACACACGCCACCACCTCACTCTTCCTGCCGCGAGCGAGCGCTTGGTCGTCGGGCTCGCGCAACATGCTGACGGTCCGCTGGGCGTAGGTCTCACGGACTCGCTCGAGCAGCGTTTCCAGATCGGCGCCGCGCAGCACCGAACCGGCGAACAGGGTCAGCAGCTCGGCCTCCTGCGAGGCGCGCCGTGCTTCCCGGGTGCGTTTGGCGGCGAAGTCGACCAGCACCGCGACGGCGACTGCGATGAGCAGCAGCACCAATTCGGTGATGGCACTGTTGGGTTCGGCGATGGTGAAGCTGTGCCGCGGGGCGATCAGGAAATAATTCAGCAGCAGCCCGGACAGCACGGCTGAAAGCACCGCGGGCGCAATGCCGCCCAACAGCCCGACCAGCAGCACGCCGACGAAGAACAGGGCGCTCTCGCCGCCGGTGTCCAGATACGGGTCCAGCGTCGTCACCGTGATCGCACAGATGACCGACGGTACGATCAAGGCCGCCAGCCACGACGCCACCCGGCGCTCGCGGGGCGCCAGCGAGGACGCGCGGAAGCCGCGCTTGGATTCCTCGTGGGTGACCAGGTGCACGTCGATCTTTCCCGACAGCTCGACGATCCGCGGGCCGATGCCCTCCTCGAACAGCCGGGCCCAGCGCGACCGCCGGGAGGTGCCGATCACCAGCTGTGTCGCGTTCATCTCGCGGGCGAATTCGAGTAGCGCCGTGGGCACCTCGTCGCCGACCACGGTGTGCATCGACGCATCCAGGCTGCTGGCCAGTTCCCGGATCTTGGCCATCCGCGACTCCGATAGCCCGGCCAGCCCGTCGCCGCGGATGACGTGCACCACCATCAGCTCGGCGGTCGACTTCGAGGCGATCCGGGATGCCCGTCGTACCAGCGTTTCGGACTCGGGACCACCGGTGACCGCGACGACGACCCGTTCGCGGGCCTCCCACATGTCGGTGATCTTGTTCTCGGCCCGGTATTTGGCCAGCGCGGTGTCGACCTGGTCGGCCAGCCACAGCAGCGCCAATTCCCTTAGCGCGGTGAGGTTTCCACGGCGAAAGTAGTTCGACAGCGCGGCATCGATGCGATCGGGCGCGTAGACGTTGCCGTGAGACAGCCTGCGCCGCAACGCCTCCGGCGTGATGTCGATGAGCTC
>NZ_LZLU01000210.1:0-30390 GCF_001673415.1 Mycobacterium sp. 1165196.3
CCCTGATCGAATCGCACCACTGCCCGCCCGACCGGTTTCCCGGCGTCATCGGCGAACCGGTGACCCCGCCGGTGCGGTCGGCGACGAGTGCGGAGTCCAGCACGTGGTCGAAGTGGGTGTGCACCGGGATGACCGCCTCCAGCCGCGAGACCTTGGCCCGGGCCAGGCATCCGTCGACGCGCGCCGGCGAGGGTGCCACCTTGCCGGCCGCGACCGTGGCCAGGCCGGGCCGGGAGAAGTAGCCGTCGGTCATCAGGGCCGACGAGCCGTCGTCGATCAGCAGGGTGGCGACGCCGATCCAGGTCACCGAGAGCCCGTCGGCCTCGGCGGCGGGAGCGTCGAACCGGCCTGCGTACCGCGCGATGTCGGGACGCCCGAGTTTCAGTCGCATCAGCAGAACGCCCTGATCTCGGTGCCGGTCGTGGCAAGGCGGTCGCGGACGGCGGCGGCGATCTGCACCGCTCCCGGCGAATCACCGTGCACGCAAACCGATTCCACCTTCAGCGTGAGTTGGGTGCCGTCGATCGCGGTGACCTGCCCGGAGTCGACCATGGTCGCCACCCGGTCGGCGATCACCGCCGGGTCGGCCAGCACCGCGCCTTGTTCGCGGCGCGACACCAGCCGGCCGTCGGGCCGGTAGGCCCGGTCGGCGAAAGCCTCTGCGACCGTGCGTAATCCGCGCCGAGTGGCTTCGTCGAAGAAGGCCGAGTCCGCCATGCCCAACACCGGCAATCCGGAATCCACCAGGCGCACCGCCTCGGCTACGGCGGCGGCCTGCTCGACGTGGGTGACGATCGTGTTGTACAGCGCGCCATGGGGTTTGACGTAGGACACCGTGGAGCCGGCCGCGTGCGCCATCGCCCGCAGCGCGCCGATCTGATACACCACGTCGGCGATCAGGTCCTCGGCGGCGACGTCGATGAAGCGCCTGCCGAACCCGGCCAGGTCGCGGTAGCTCACCTGCGCCCCGATGCGGACCCCGCGCCGGGCGGCCGACCGGCATACCCGCAGCAGGCCCGCCGGGTCACCGGCATGGAAACCGCACGCGACGTTGGCGCTGCTGACGATGCCGAGCATGGCGTCGTCGTCACCCAGGCGCCAGACACCGAAGCCCTCGCCCAGGTCGGCGTTGAGGTCGATAGCGGCCACCCGCCCAGCTTATGGGGGCGCCCGGCGCCGGCCTAGGCGAGGAGGCGCGGCGCCGGCTACCGCCCGCTGACCTTGGCCGCGATCCGCTCGGCGAGGTCGACCGCGGACCCGCCGGGCACGAAGGAGCCGCAGGTGGCGACGTCGATGACGACGTTGTTGCGCACGGTCAGCGCCCGCTGGCACGTCCAGCCGTCGCTACTGTCCTGAACTTCGGAGGTGCTGAGCGTGCCACCGACCTTGTGGGCCTCGCCGACGGTCCACACGATGTCCGGCTTGTCCACGGGATGTTCGGAGAACTTCCGGTTGGCGCAGGCGGACCACCGTCGCACCGAGGCGTCGTAGAACACGTTGGCCTTGCGCGCCGAGGGGTAGGCGATCACGGCCTGGATGGCGGAGTCGTTGCGGACCGCCGGGTCGTCGAAGTTGTCGTCGAGGCGCTGGCCGCGCATCGCGATCCAGCCGGTGTCCGCATAGACGGCCTCCTGGGCCGGGCCGTCCATCGCCAGGCAGCTCTTGTCGCTGAAAGTCGAACTCCAATCCCACATCGTCTGAACGCCGTACCGCAGCCGCATCCCCGAGCTGAGCAAGGAGTTGATCTGGTCCACCCCGAGCAGCAGCCCATCCAGGGCCGCGGCGGCCACCGGCGGCTGGAGCAGCGGACCGGAGGTGTCCGCGGGCGACGCGCTGCCGCCGACCACGGTGGTGCAGCCGGTGGCCAGGGCGGACACCGCCGCGGCCACCAGCAACGCGATTCGCCCGCGCACCACTGCCTCCCGGACGTGGAACCTTATGGGGCCCAGCTTAAGCGGCAGCGGATCGCCGGCGCCCGATCAGCCAGCAGACCAGGTAGATCAGGAACGAGATGCTCGCGACGAACACCGACACCGGCACGCCCGGCGCCAGCGACAGCAGCAGGCCCCCGACCGCGGCCACCTCGGCGAACACCACCGAGGTGACCATCGCCGCCGCCGGGGAGGCGACCACCCGGGCCGCCGCGGCCGCCGGCGTGATCAACAACGACATCACCAGCAGCGCGCCGACGATCTGCACCGCCTGGGCCGCCACCACCCCGACCAGGGCGGCGAACACGATGCCCAGCGCGTAGACCGGCACGCCGCGGGCGGCGGCGACGTCGGGGTCGACCGTGGCGAACAGCAGCGGGCGGTAACACGTCGCCAGCACGGCGATGACGAGCAGGCAGACCAGCGCCAGCATGGTCAGGCCCGTGTAGCCCACCCCGACGATCTGGCCGGTCAGCAGGGCGAAGCTGGTCGACGTGCGGCCCGGATAGAGATGGATGAACAACACCGCCAGGCCCAGCCCGAACGCCAGCACCACGCCGATCACCGAGTCGCGTTCCCGGTCACGCCGCCCGAGCACACCGAACAGCGCCGCGGCCAGGGCGCTGCCGATCAGGGCGCCGAGGCCCACGCCGAACCCCACCAGCAGCGCGAAAGCGGCTCCGGTCAAAGACAATTCGCTGGAACCGTGCACGGCGAACGACATCTGGCGCATCACGATGAACGGCCCGATCAGCCCGGCCACCAGGCCCAGCAGGGCGGCCGCCAACAGCGCCTGCTGCACGAAGTCGTGGGCGAGCAGGTGGGCGGTGATGTCGAAGGAGAACAGGTGGTTCAGCAGGCCGGTGAGCCGATGTTCCATCAGTGGTACCCATCGTCACGAGCGCCGGCCACCACGTAGCCGTCCTTGACCTTCACCACCTGGATGTCGGATTGGTAGAGCGCCGAAAGGGTCTGGCTGGTCATCACCTGCTCGACCGTGCCGATCTCGAACCGGCCGTCGACCAGATACAGCAGCCGGTCCACGTACGGCAGGATCGGGTTGATCTCGTGGGTGACGACGATGACGGTGGTCGCGGCGTCCTGGCGGCGCCGCTCGATCAGCGCCGACACCAGCCTGGCGTTGGCCGGATCCAGCGTCAGCAGCGGTTCGTCGCACAGCAACAGCAGCGGGTCGCTGACCAACGCCTGGGCGATGCGCACCCGCTGCAACTCGCCGCCCGACATCGTCCCCACCCGGACGTCGGCCAGGTGTTCGCCGTTGACCTGGCGCAGCGCCTGGCGCACGGCCGCGCGCCGGCGGGCCCGATCGGCCGACCGCAGCGGGATGGCGCCCCAGCGCGGCCCGTCGATGCCCAGCCGCACCAGGTCGCGCCCGCGCAGCATCACGTCGGCGTCCATCGGATGGTGTTGGGGCACATAGCCGATGCGTCCGCTGCCCGACGTGATCGGCTTGCCGTCCACCAGCCCGACACCGGCGCTCAGCGGCAGCTGCCCCAACAGCACCTTGAGCAGCGACGTCTTGCCGCTGCCGTTGGGGCCCAGCACCGCGATGAATTCGCCGCGCGACACCGACAGGTCCAGGTGGTCCCACAGCACCCGGTCGCCGAAGGACAGCCGCGCCCCGCGCAGCGAAACCGTTTCCGCGGGGTTCTCGATGGCCGGTTCGAGGCTCACGACGGTACGGTCCGGCTCGACCGCAGCGCGGACTGCAGCTGATTGACCGTATTGCGTTGCCAGGCAAGGTATTCCGTGCCTTCGGTCAGCGTTTCGGACACGTCGGTGACCGGGACGCCCGCGTGCCGTGCGGCGTCGCGCAGACCGTTGATCGCGGTGGTGGAGGTCTGCGGGTTGACCAGCACCGCCGACACCTGACGACGGTTGACCAGGTCGAGGACCACCGCCATGTCGGCCGGTGCCGGATCGGTCTCGTTCTCGATGGCCGCCTCGAACGCGGGCGGGGTCCGGTTCGCCAGGCCCGTGGCCTTCAGTAGGTAGAACGCGACCGGTTCGGTCGCGACCACCGAGGTGTTGGGATAGGCGGTCGCGATGGCGTGTTCGGCGCCGGCGATCGAGTCGGCGTCGCGGCCGAACGCGACGGCGTTGGACCGATAGTCGGCGGCGTTGCCCGCGTCGATCGTCGCGAGGCGCTCGGCGATGGTGCTCGCCACCGCTTTGGCGACGTCCAGGTCGTAGAAGACGTGCTCGTTGCGGGGTGCTCCGTCGTTGTTCAGAAACGAGTAGGCGTTGACCGGCTTGGCGTCCGGGTGGCGGGCCAGCACGTCGTCGACCCACCCGTCGTACCCGCCGCCGTTGAAGACCACCAGCGGGGCGTCGGCGATCGCGGCGGCGTCGGCGGGACTGACCTCATAAGAGTGGGGGTCGATGTCCGCCCCGCTGAGAATGGATTTGACGGCGACGTGGCGGCCGGTGACGGCGCGCGCCACGCTGCCCCACACGTCGGTGGAGGCGACGACGGAGAGCGCGCGCGAATGCGCCGAACCGACACAGCCGGTGAGCACCGCGCCGCCGGCCACCGCCAGCGCGGCCGCCAGCCATCGCGTCGCGTCGGCGGTCCTGGCCTTAGCCGTTCGTTGCCGCGTCGGTGCCATGTGCACGTCCGATTTCCTCCCGCCGGCCAGTCAGCCGATCCACAATACTAATGAAAACCGTTTCCATTACAAAGCCGCAAGCTGAAGCACGTACGCACGGGCCCCGATCCGCTGTAGCCTCACCGAACGTGAGTCCCACACCGCGCCGGCGTGCGACTCTGGCGTCATTGGCGGACGAGCTCAACGTTTCGCGCACGACGATCTCGAATGCCTTCAACCGGCCCGATCAGCTCTCCCCGGACCTGCGCGAGCGCGTGCTCGCGACGGCCAAGCGGCTGGGCTACGCCGGCCCCGACCCGGTGGCGCGTTCGTTGCGGACCCGCAAGGCGGGCGCGGTCGGTCTGGTGATGGCCGAACCGCTGCCCTACTTCTTCAGCGACCCCGCCGCACGCGACTTCGTCACCGGCGTGGCCCAGTCCTGCGAAGCGCTGGGGCAGGGGCTGCTGCTGGTTGCCGTCGGACCCAGCCGCAGCCTCAAAGACGGCACGGCCGCGGTGCTTTCGGCCGGCGTGGATGGCTTCGTGGTCTATTCGGTGTGCGACGAGGATCCCTACCTGCAAGTGGTGTTGCAGCGCCGGCTGCCGATAGTTGTGGTCGACCAGCCCAAGGGGCTGCCCGGCGTCTCGCGGGTGGGCATCGACGACCGCGCGGCGATGCGTGAGCTCGCCGACTACGTGCTGGGCCTGGGGCATCGCGAGATCGGGCTGCTGACCATGCGGCTGGGCCGGGACCGGCGCCAGGGCCTGGTAGACGCCGACCGGCTCCGCTCACCCGCGTTCGACGTGCAACGCGAGCGCATCGTCGGAGTGTGGGAGGCGATGACGGCCGCCGGCGTGGAGCCCGATTCGTTGACCGTGGTGGAGAGCTACGAGCACCTGCCCGAATCGGGCGGCGCGGCCGCCAAGGCGGCGCTGGAGGCCAATCCGCGCATCACCGCGCTCATGTGCACCGCCGACATCCTGGCGCTGTCGGCCATGGATTACCTGCGCGCGCACGGCATTTACGTGCCGGGGCAGATGACCGTCACCGGCTTCGACGGCGTGCCCGAGGCCATCAACCGCGGGCTGACCACGGTGTCGCAGTCCAGCCTGCAGAAGGGCCGCCGGGCCGGGGAGCTGCTGTTGAAGCCGCCGCGCTCGGGCCTGCCCGCCATCGAACTGTTGGACACCGAACTCATCCGGGGCCGCACCGCCGGCCCGCCGGCGTGAGCCGGGCTACTTCGAGTCCTGGTCGCCGATCAGCAGCCGCACGGCCAGGTCCAGCCGCTTGCTGACGTCGGTGGCCGAGGCCCGCCGGGTGAGCCACGCCAGCAGGTTCGACAGCCACACGTCGGAGATCACCCGGGCGATGTGGTACTGGTCCTCGGTCGGTTCGCCGTCGGCCATTGCCCGCGCGAACATCGAATCGATGAGCTTCTCCACCTGGTCGACCTCGCTGGCCGCCGACGCGTCGGCGAACACGTAGGCCCGGGTCATCGCCTCGGTCAGCAGGGGGTTGCGCTGCATTGCGCGGTTGAGCTTGCCCACCATGAAGTTCAGCCGCTGAAAGGGCGTGCCCCCGGTCATCGCCGAGCGGTCCGTCTTGGCGTCGATGCGGCTGAACTCGCGGCCCAGCGCCGACACCAGCAGGTGCACCTTCGACGGGAAATACCGGTACAGCGTCCCCACCGCGACGTCGGCGCGATCGGCCACCGCACGCATCTGAACTGCCTCGTAACCGCCCTTGGAGGCGATGGCCATGGTGGCGTCCAGGATGCGCTTGCGGCGTTCCCGCTGCGCCTCCGACCCCAGTTCGGACTCCGCCAGTACCGCCACGTTCAGAACCTCGCGCGGCTGCGCGTCAGAAACGCGGCTCGGATTTGCGTTGGCTGGCATGTGACGGTTTGCTCCTGTTCCCGGCGGTTCGTTTGCAAACGATACGCATTCTGCGTGTGAATTTCCCACCTCCATACCGCCGCGGACAAGCGCTGTGCTGCTGTAATGGCGTTCGACTTGACGGTCGATCACTGGCACTATTAGAACACGTTCTAGTCTCGAAGAGCGCGGGTTGCGTGCCAACACGTGCCGAAGGCATACCCGCTGGGCGGGCAGATCGCACAATCAGGACAGGGGTTTCGACGCCCCTGTCACGCCGAGTCAAGGACGCGGAGGGCTCTCACGTGGTAGCGACCGTCACCGACGAACAGTTTGCCGCGCGGGCCCTGGTGCGCGACTGGGCCCGCAATTCGACGTCGGGGCCGGGCGGCACCGCGGCGATCCGCGACGTGGAGCAGGGCAAGCCCGACGCCTGGCGGCCGGTGTTCTCCCGGCTGGCCGAGCTTGGCATCTTCGGCGTCGCTATCCCCGAGGAGTTCGGCGGGGCGGACGGCAGCATCGAAGACCTGTGCGCGATGGTCGAGGAGGCGGCGAAGGCGCTGATCCCCGGGCCGGTCGCCACCACCGCGCTGGCCACCGTGGTCCTCGCCGAGGCCGGATCGGACCCGGAGTTGCTGGCGGCGCTCGCCTCCGGGGAGCGCTTTGCCGGGCTGGCGCTGGAAGGCGACGTCGAGTTCGACGGCGCAACGTCGACGGCGTCGGGCACGCTGCCCTTCGCGCTGGGCGTAGCCGACGGCGCGGTGCTGCTGGCGCCGGCCGACGGCAAGTGGCTGCTGATCGACACCGGCGGCGAGGGCGTGCGGATCGAACCCCTGCAGGCCACCGACTTCTCCCAGCCGCTGGCCCGGGTGGTGCTGGACTCGGCGCCGGCCACCGTGGTGTCGGACAAGCGCGAGCGCGTCGAGGAGCTGGCCGCGACCGTACTGGCGGCCGAGGCGGCCGGCATCACCCGATGGTCGCTGGAGACCGCCGTCGACTACGCCAAGGTCCGCGAGCAGTTCGGCAAGCCGATCGGCAGCTTCCAGGCCATCAAGCACATCTGTGCCGAGATGCTGTGCCGCGCCGAGCAGGCCGAGGTGGCCGCCGCCGATGCCGCGCGGGCTGCCGCCGAGGGCGACCAAGCCCAGTTCTCCATCGCGGCGGCCCTGGCCGCGAGCACCGGCATCGCCGCCGTGAAGGCCAGCGTCAAGGACTGCATCCAGGTCCTCGGCGGCATCGGCTGCACCTGGGAGCACGACGCGCATCTGTACCTGCGCCGGGCGCACGCCATCGGCCGGTTCCTGGGCGGGGCGGAGGCCTGGCTACGCCGCATCACCGCGCTGACCCAGTCGGGGGTGCGACGCCGCCTGGGTATCGACCTCAGCGAGGTCGAGGACCAGCGGGCCGAGATCGCCGCCGCCGTCGCCCGGATCGCCGAACTGCCCGAGGAGAACCGGCAGGCGGCGCTGGCCGAGGCGGGTCTGCAGGCACCGCACTGGCCGCCGCCCTACGGCCGTGGCGCGGGGCCCGCCGAGCAGCTGCTGATCGACCAGGAGCTGGCGGCGGCCGGCGTGGCCCGGCCCGACCTGGTGATCGGCTGGTGGGCGGCGCCGACCATCCTCGAGCACGGCACCCCCGAGCAGATCGAGCGCTTCGTGCCCGGCACCACGCGTGGCGAATTCCTCTGGTGTCAACTGTTTTCCGAGCCGGGAGCCGGCTCGGACCTGGCGTCGCTGCGCACCAAGGCGGTCCGGACCGAGGGCGGCTGGAACCTGACCGGGCAGAAGGTATGGACGTCGGCGGCGCATAAGGCGCGCTGGGGCGTGTGCCTGGCCCGCACGGATCCGGACGCGCCGAAACACAAAGGCATCACCTACTTTTTGGTGGAGATGAGCTCCCCGGGTATCGAGATCCGCCCGCTGCGCGAGATCACCGGCGACTCGTTGTTCAACGAAGTGTTCCTGGACAACGTGTTCGTTCCCGACGAGCTGGTGGTCGGCGAGGTGAACGACGGTTGGCGGCTGGCCCGCACCACGCTGGCCAACGAGCGCGTCGCGATGGCCAACGGGACGGCGCTGGGCAACCCGATGGAGGAACTGCTCGAGCTGCTGGCCGAGCTCGACCTCGACGCCGCGCAGCAAGACCGGTTGGGGCGGTTGATCGTCGCGGCGCAGACCGGCGCGCTGCTGGACCAGCGGATCGCCCAGCTGGCCGTGGGCGGCCAGGACCCAGGGGCGCAGTCCAGCGTGCGCAAGCTCATCGGTGTGCGCTACCGCCAGGCCCTGGCCGAATTCACCATGGATGTCTCCGAGGGCGGCGGGCTGGTCGATCGGCGGGCGGACGGCGACCGCGCGGTGTTCGACTTCCTCAACACCCGCTGCCTGACCATCGCCGGCGGCACCGAGCAGATCCTGCTCACCGTCGCCGCGGAGCGACTTCTGGGGCTGCCGCGCTAGCCGAGATCGGCTGCAGCAGAGCGCAATTCGTCCAGCTCCTGGCATGCCATGGCGCCCAGATCCTGGTCCTCGCCGGGTTCGGCCCAACGGGCGTAGGCCTTTTTGAATGCCAAGGCACCCAGCTCGGCGGCCAGTGCCGCGGTCGGCTCGGGCACGCCGCGGGATTGCAGCGCTTCGACCACCGCCAGCGCCAATCCGATCTGCTTGAGCGCGTTGCGTTCCTGAAGCTCGGCGCTGGCAGCGATCGCGGCCTTGAGCCTGGGGGCGAGCTCCTTGTTGAACGACGTGAACGCCGCCGCTGCCGACTTCAGGCCGGAGCACACCGCGGCCAGCGGCGTCGCGTCGGCGGGCGCAGCGGCGATGCCCTCGCGCAGTAGTTGGGCGATGGCGTCCTGGCCGGCCGCCAGCACGTCCCGCTTGTCCGGGAAGTGCCTGAAGAACGTGCTTTTCGTCAGGCCAGCGCGCTCGGCGATCTCCGCGACGGTCGTCTGGTCGTAGCCGCGCTCGTTGAACAGGTCCAGCGCCGCGCCGACCAGGCGTGCGCGCGCGTCGGGTTCCCAGCGAGCCATGGCCCCACTTTAGTGATGCGACTATTGTCCCATCACTGGTGTAGGGTGATGGGACAATAGTCGCATCAGATGAAGGAGTTACTCGTGCGCGTATTCGTCACCGGCGCCAGCGGTGGAATCGGCTCGGCCGTCGTCGCACAATTGATCGCCGCCGGCCATCAGGTCGTGGGCCTGGCCCGGTCGGACGCTGCGGCCGCGATCATCAGCGGGCTCGGCGCTGAGCCGCTGCGCGGCGACGTCACCGACCTCGATCTGATGCGGAAGGCGGCCGATGACGCCGACGGCGTCGTATACCTGGCGTTCTCCCACGACTTCACCCGGATGATCGGTGACGCGATCGGCGACGAATTTCGCGCCGTCACCGCGATCGGCACCCCGCTCGTCAACACAGGTAAACCGCTGGTGGTTGCCAGCGGCACCCCGGCGCTCGCCGGCCGCACGAGCACCGAGGACGACCCCTTCAACACCGAGGGGCCGATGGCCGGACGCGCACGCACCGGACAGGCCGTCATCGACCTGGCCGAGCAAGGCGTCCGATCGGCCGTGGTGCGGCTGCCGCGATCGGTGCACGACGCCAGTGGCCGGTACGGCTTCTGCAGCATCCTGATTCAGGCCGCACGGCAGCGCGGCGTGTCGGCCTTCGTCGGTGACGGTACCCAGCGCTGGCCTGCCGTGCATCGCGACGATGCCGCGTCCTTGTTCCGGCTCGCTCTCGAAAAGGCCGCGCCCGGTTCGGTTTTGCACGCGGTGGGCGACGAAGGCGACCCGATGCGGGCGATCGCCGAGGTGATCGGTCGCCGGGTCGGTGTGCCCGTCGAGTCCGTCCCCGACGCGGTCTTCGGGCCGCTCGGCACCATGTTCGCTATCGACCAGCCCTCGTCGAGCGCACTGACCCGCCAGCGATTGGGCTGGAAGCCCACTGGTCCAAGCCTGCTCGACGATCTCGAGACCGGCGACTACCCCGAATAGGTCAGGAGAACGTGGTCTGCGCGCAGGTGCTCGGGGAGGTGATGTTGACCCCGGAGTAGACCACCTGGATGTGGGTGCAGGCGATGACGTTGTTGTCGGTCTTGGGTTGGCCCGTCTGCCAATCGGTGGAGTCGATGCGCCCGTTCGTCTGGTACTTCTCCGGCGGGCCCTCGCCCATGTAGATGGTGGTGATCTCGTCGGAACCCATGGACTTCATCACCCGCTCGTACTGGCCGGTGGCGTGGGCGTCGAGGTAGGCCAGCCGGTTCGAGGACCGGATCTCGGTGGTCTGCCGGGCCCACAGGCCGGGCGGGAAGCCGGTCACGCCGTCGGGCGTCAGCATGTCCGCCCCGGCGGTGAAGTCGCAGTGGCCGTCGGCCTTGAAGCAATTCAGCACGGCCCGCGTCTCCAGCTGGTTGGGCCCGTCCAGCGGGAACAGCGTGGTGGCGGTGTTGCTGGCCGCCGCGCACACCGGGGCGGGTGCAAGCATCGGCAGCACTGCGACGACTGCGAATCCCGATACCAGCCGCCTCATCGATGCTCCCTTTCCCGGTGATCCCAACGGTGAACTTAGCCCCGCGGCTACTCGTCGTAGGTGACTTCTACCGAATCAGATTCCGGGTGAGATTGACAGGCCAGAATCAGGCCTTCGTCCAGATCCTGCTGCTCGAGCACGTCGTTGACCTCCATGCTCACGTTGCCCTTGCGCAGCGTGCACGCGCACGCGCCGCAGTGACCCTCGCGGCAGGAGAAGGGGGCGTCGAGGCCCTTGGCCAGCAGGACGTCGAGCAGCTTGGCGTTGCGCGGCCAGGACACGGTGTGGGTTTCGCCGTCCAGCTCCACCACCGCGGTCGCCGGCGGCTCGTCGCCCTCGGGGGTGTCCTCGATCGTCACCGCCGCGAACGGGTCGGAGTCCAGCGACTTGAACACCTCGATATGTATCTGCGCCGCAGGCACTTTCAGCGTTTCCAGCGCTTGTCTCGCCGAGTCCATGAAGGCGCCCGGGCCGCAGATGTACACGGGCCGATCCGTGTAGGGCGCGGCCAACTTGGCCAGCGCGGCCACGCTGGGCAGGCCCTGCAGCGATTCCAGCCAGTGCAGCACCGTGAGCCGGTCGGGGTATTTGGCCGCCAGCTCGCGCAGCGCGTCGGAGAAGATCACCGAGCGCTCGTCGCGGTTGGCGTAGACCAGCGTCACCTGCCCGCTGCCCTCGGCCAGTGCGGACTTGCAGATGGACATGATCGGGGTGATGCCGCTGCCCGCGGCCATCAGCAGGAAGTCGTCGCCCAGCGTCTTGGGCACGAAGGTGCCCGACGGGGCCAGCACGTGGATGCGCATGCCCTTGTGCGCGTGGTCGCACAGCCAGTTGGACGCGTAGCCGTCCGCGGTGCGTTTGACGGTGACCGTGAGCGCGTCGTCGGTGAACGGCGAGCTGCACAGCGAATAGCAGCGGGCCACCGAGCCGGTGCGCTCGCTGGGAACGCGCAGCGTCAGGAACTGGCCCGGCGCGTACCGTAACCGCTCGGGCGGGATGTCGGGGTCGCCCGCGTCGTCGGGTACCGCGAACACCAGCGACCGCGCGTCGTCGGTCTCGGCGATGACCTCGGCGACCTGCAGTTCGAGGACGTGGTCACCGAGTGGCTCGTCGGGAATCGCCTCGGTCAAGGCCCGTCCCTTCCTTTCGTGGCAAAACGTGTCGACCCGCTGCGACCGGCTCCGCCGCTCTTGCGATCGCCACGGGCAACTAGAACATGTTACAGAAAAGCGGATTCGTATCGCTACCAGCCGCAGGAATACCCTGCTCGACACAAATCGGAACGTGTTCTAGTCTCTGGTGTAAGTCCGCTGAGTAAGTCTGGCGCAGGAGGCAAACGTAAGTGACGTCCATTCAACAGCGTGATGCGCAGTCGGTTTTGGCTGGCATCGATGATCTGCTCCCGCAGATTCGCGAACGCGCTCAGGCGACGGAGGACCTGCGGCGGCTGCCCGACGAGACCGTTCAGGATCTTCAGGATGTGGGCTTCTTCACCCTGTTGCAGCCCGAGCAGTGGGGCGGTTTGCAGTGCGACCCGACGCTGTTCTACGAGGCGGTGCGGCGGCTGGCCAGCGCGTGTGGCTCCACCGGCTGGGTGAGCTCGATCATCGGCGTGCACAACTGGCACCTTGCGCTGTTCGACCAGCAGGCCCAGGAGGAGGTCTGGGGCGAGGACCCCAAGACCCGGGTGTCGTCGTCGTATGCCCCGATGGGTGCCGGCGTGGTGACCGATGGCGGTTACCTGGTCAACGGCTCATGGAACTGGTCCTCGGGCTGTGACCACGCCACGTGGGCGTTCCTCGGCGGTCCAGTGATCAAGGACGGCCGTCCGGTGGACTTCGGCAGCTTCCTGATCCCGCGCAGCGAGTACCGCATCGACGATGTGTGGCACGTCGTGGGCCTGCGGGGCACCGGCAGCAACACCGTCGTCGTCAAGGACGTCTTCGTGCCGCGCCACCGGTTCCTGTCCTACAAGGCCATGAACGACGGCACCGCGGGCGGGTATGAGACCAACACCGCGCCGGTGTACAAGATGCCTTGGGGCACAATGCATCCCACAACCATTTCGGCGCCGATCGTCGGGATGGCCTACGGCGCGTACGACGCGCACGTCGAGCATCAGGGCAAGCGGGTGCGGGCGGCGTTCGCCGGCGAGAAGGCCAAGGACGACCCGTTCGCCAAGGTCCGCATCGCCGAGGCGGCCAGCGACATCGACGCAGCCTGGCGTCAGTTGAGCGGCAACGTCGCCGACGAGTACGCCCTGCTGTCCGCCGGCAAGGAGATCCCGTTCGACCTGCGCGCCCGCGCGCGCCGCGACCAGGTGCGCGCCACCGGCCGGGCGATCGCCTCCATCGACCGGTTGTTCGAGGCGTCCGGTGCCACGGCCTTGGGCAATGACCAACCGGTGCAACGGTTCTGGCGCGATGCGCACGCCGGCCGGGTGCACGCGGCCAACGACCCGGAGCGGGCCTACCAGATCTTCGGGAACAACGAGTTCGGGTTGCCGCCCGGCGACACCATGGTCTAGCGCCGGCGACGATGCAGAGCGAAGCGATGAGGAGGAGCGGCGCCGAATGACCGGCACCTCGACAACCGAAGAAATAACCTTCGAATCGACCTCGCGCTTCGCCGAGGTGGACGTCGACGGCCCGCTGAAGCTGCACTACCACGAAGCCGGGGTCGGCAACGACCAGACAGTGGTGCTGCTACACGGCGGCGGACCGGGCGCGGCGAGTTGGACGAACTTCTCCCGCAACATCCCGGTGCTGGCCGAGCGGTTTCACGTGCTGGCCGTCGACCAGCCGGGCTACGGCCAGTCCGACAAGCGCGCCGAGCACGGGCAGTTCAACCACTATGCGGCACGGGCGCTCAAGGGCCTGTTCGACCAGCTGGGTCTGGGACGCGTTCCGCTGGTTGGGAATTCGCTGGGCGGTGGCACCGCGGTCCGCTTCGCGCTGGATTACCCGGACCGGGCCGGCAAGCTGGTGCTGATGGGGCCCGGCGGGGTCAGCGTGAACCTGTTCGCGCCCGACCCGACGGAGGGCGTCAAACGGCTCGGCAAGTTCTCCGCCGAGCCCACCCGCGAAAACCTCGAGGCGTTTCTGCGGGTGATGGTCTACGACCAGAAGCTGATCACCGACGAATTGATCGACCAGCGCTTCGAATTGGCCCGCACACCCGAATCGCTGACCGCGACGCGGGCAATGGGGATGTCTTTCGCCGGAGCCGATTTCGAGCTGGGCATGATGTGGCGCGAGGTGCACCGGCTACGCCAGCCGGTGCTGCTGATCTGGGGCCGCGAGGACCGGGTCAACCCGCTGGACGGCGCGCTGGTCGCACTGAAAACCATTCCGCGTGCACAGCTTCACGTTTTCGGGCAATGTGGGCACTGGGCACAGGTGGAGAAGTTCGACGAGTTCAACAAGCTCACCATCGATTTCCTGGGAGGTGCGCGATGAGCATCCGCTCTCTGGGCTATCTGCGTATCGAGGCCACCGACATGGCGGCCTGGCGCGACTACGGCCTGAAGGTGCTCGGCATGGTCGAGGGCAAGGGCGCCACCGATGGCGCGCTCTATCTGCGGATGGACGACTTTCCGGCACGGCTGGTGATCGTGCCCGGCGAGCAGGACCGGCTCATCGAATCCGGCTGGGAATGCGCGAATGCCGCTGGGCTGCAAGAGATCCGGAACCGGCTAGACATCGAGGGCACGCCCTACAAGGAGGCCACCGCCGCCGAACTGGCCGACCGCCGGGTCGACGAGATGATCCGGTTCTCCGACCCGTCCGGCAACTGTCTGGAGGTCTTCCACGGCGCTGCGCTCGAACACCGCCGCGTGGTCAGCCCGTACGGGCACAAGTTCGTCACCGAGGACCAGGGCCTGGGCCACGTGGTGCTGACCACCCGCGACGACGCAGAGACCCTGCACTTCTACCGCGACGTGCTGGACTTCAAGCTGCGTGACTCGATGCGACTGCCCCCTCAGGTGGTCGGCCGGCCCGCCGACGGCCCCCCAGCCTGGCTGCGGTTCCTGGGCTGCAACCCGCGCCACCACAGCCTGGCCTTCATGCCCGGCCAGACCCCCAGCGGCATCGTGCACCTGATGGTCGAGGTCGAGAACGCCGACGACGTCGGCCTGTGCCTGGACCGGGCCCTGCGTCGCAAGGTGCCGATGTCGGCGACGCTGGGCCGCCACGTCAACGACCTGATGCTGTCCTTCTACATGAAGACACCCAGCGGGTTCGACATCGAATTCGGTTGCGAGGGAAGACAAGTCGCCGACGACGACTGGATCGCCCGGGAGAGCACCGCGATCAGCCTGTGGGGCCACGACTTCAGCGTCGGATTCAAGGGTTAGTTTCTCAGGCCATGGCTGCCGCGCCGATCGACCCGCGCACGTTTCGCAGCGTGCTCGGCCAGTTCTGCACCGGGATCACCATCATCACCACCGTGCATGACGACGTCCCGGTCGGTTTCGCCTGCCAGTCGTTTGCGGCGCTGTCGCTGGACCCGCCGCTGGTGTTGTTCTGCCCCACCAAGGTGTCGCGGTCGTGGCAGGCGATCGAGGCCAGCGGCCGGTTCTGCGTCAACATGTTGACCGAGCAGCAGAAGCACGTCTCGGCCCGCTTCGGCTCCAAGGAGCCCGATAAGTTCGCCGGGATCGACTGGCACCCTTCCGAACTCGGTTCGCCGATCATCGATGGTTCGCTGGCCTACATCGACTGCACGGTGGCCTCCGCGCACGACGGGGGCGATCACTTCGTGGTATTCGGTGCGGTGCAGTCGCTTTCGGAGGCGCCCAAGATCAAGCCGCGGCCGCTGCTGTTCTATCGCGGTGAATACACCGGCATCGAACCGGACAAGACGACGCCCGCCCAGTGGCGCGACGACCTGGAAGCGTTTTTGACGACCACCACCCAGGACACCTGGCTGTAGCGGGACACCTGGCTGTAGCGGCGCCCTACCGGTCGCGGCGGTCGGCGGACATGTCGACCGTGGGGGAGTTGTCCGCTATCGGCTGCTCCTGGCTCCACGCGGGGTCGCGTCCGGCGGCGTTCTCGCCGGCCGCGACATCCCTGTCCTTGTCAGCCTTCACCTTCGGGTCGAGGTTGTCGGCACGCTTGAACTGCTCGTCGAGCTGTTCGCGCGAGGACGCCGCTTCCGTCTGATGGGTTGACGCCCGATCATGCAGGCGGGCGGCTTCGGCGGCCTTGGCCTCGGCTTCGGCCTGCGCGGCACGGGCTTTCGCGGCCGTCTCGGCGGCCAGCGCCTCGCGGCGCTCGACCTTGGCGCTCTCCAAGTTGGCTTTTTCGCGGATCTGTTCGGCCTCCCGCTCGCGGCGGCGCCTGGTGGCTCTGCGGGCGGCGATGGCCAGGGCGACGATCACGAGGATCGCCACAACTGCGGCGATGACGATCCAGACGGTGTTGCTGGTATTCATGATGGACTCCGTTGTCGATATACCGAAGCGCTAAGGCCCCGTTCGCCGGGTTGCCGTATTCGACAGGAACGAAACAACCCAAGTCGACACCCGCGGCTCGGGCGCCTCCGCGGGGCCGGAGAATGGAGTCATGACGCTGGACCTGAACGGGTACTTCGACCGCATCAACTACGACGGTCCGGCCGAACCGAGCCTCGAGGTGCTACAGGCGCTGATGACCGCCCACACCGGCTCGATCCCGTTCGAGAACCTCGATCCGCTGATGGGCGTGCCGGTCGACGACCTTGGCCCGGAAGCCCTCACCGACAAGCTGGTCCGCCGGCGCCGTGGGGGCTACTGCTACGAGCAGAACGGCCTGATGGGCTACGCGCTTGCCGAAATCGGTTTCCGGGTGCGGCGGTTGGCCGGCCGGGTGGTCTGGATGCAGCCACCCGAGACGCCGCTGGGCGCCCAGACGCACACCGTGCTGGCGGTGACGTTCCCGGGCTCGCGGGGTTCGTTTTTGGTCGACGTCGGCTTTGGTGGCCAGACGCTGACGTCTCCCATCCGTTTGCAGACCGGCAACGCCCAGCAGACCACGCACGAGCCGTATCGGCTCAACGACCGCGGCGACGGCCTGGTGCTGCAAGCGCAGGTCCGCGACGAGTGGCAACCGCTGTACGTCTTCGGCACCCAGAGCGTGCCCCAGATCGATCTGCGGGTGGGCAGCTGGTACGTCTCCACGCATCCGTCGTCGCATTTCGTGACCAGCCTGATGGTCGCGTTGACCACCGACGACGCCCGCTACAACCTGGCCGGCCGGAACCTGACGATTCACCGCGCCGACGGCAGCGAGAAGATCCGCCTCGAGGACGCGGCGGCGGTCGTCGAGGTGCTCGGTGAGCGGTTCGGCATCGACGTGGCGGGCATCGGCGAGGCGGGTGCGCTCGAGGCGCGCATCGCGCAGGTGCTCGACGCCTAGGCGCCTCGTGCGGTTTCGCTAGCGCGCCGCGAGCCAGGGGCCGAGGCGTCGCACCGCTTCCTCGATATCGTGGGTCGGGCCCGCGAACGACAGCCGCACGAACGAATTCCCGCGCGCGGTGTCGAAGTCGATGCCCGGTGCGATCGCAACACCGGTCTGCGCCAACAGCTTTGAACAGAACTCGATCGAGTTGTCGGTGAATTCCGAAACGTCGGCGTAGACGTAAAAGGCGCCGTCGGTGGGGGCCAACCGCTCGATGCCGATGCTGCGCAGCCCGTCGAGCACCAGCGAGCGGTTGGTCGCGTAGTGGTGCAGGTGACCGTCGGCTTCGGCCGTCGCCTCCGGGGTGAAGGCCGCCACCGCGGCGAGTTGCGACAGCACGGGCGGGCAGATGGTGAAATTGCCGGTCAAACAATCCACCGCGCGGCGCAGCTCGGCCGGCACCAGCAGCCAGCCCAGCCGCCAGCCCGTCATCGCGTAGTACTTCGAAAAGCTGTTGACCACCACGGCGTTTCGGGATGTCTGCCACGCGCAGCTGGTCTGCGGCGCACCGTCGTAGACCAGGCCGTGGTACACCTCGTCGCTGATCAGTCGCGCTCCCGACGCATCGCACCAGGAGGCGATGGCGGCCAGCTCCGCCGGGTCGATGACGGTGCCCGTCGGGTTGGCGGGGCTCGCCACGATGACGCCCTGCACCGGCGGGTCGAGTTCGGCCAGCATCTGCGCGGTCGGCTGGAAGCGGGTCTGCGGCCCGCAGGGAATCTGCACCACCTCACAACCCAAGGCGGACAGGATGTTTCGGTAACACGGATAACCGGGGCTGGCCAGCGCCACGCGATCGCCGACGTCGAAGCAGGCCAGGAAGGTGAGCAGGAAGCCGCCGGAGGAGCCGGTGGTGATCACCACCGCATCCGGTTCGACGTCGAGCCCGTGCTGGCGCTGGTAGTCGGCGGCGATCGCGGCGCGCAGTTCCGGGGTGCCCAACGACACCGAGTAACCCAGCTCGTTGGAATACACGGCGGCCGCCGCGGCCGCTCGCACCGGCTCGGGCGCACCCACGCTGGGCTGGCCCGCCGACAGGTTGACCAGGTCGCCGTGGCTGCGCTGGCGTTCCGCGGCCGCCAGCCACACATCCATCACATAGAACGGTGGGATGCCGGCGCGCAGCGAGACACGGTCGGTCACGGCGTCTGGAGTACCTCGGATTCCAGCCGCTTAAGCAGTTGTTGCGGCGAATCCAGCAGATGCGCGCTGCCGTGGGCGCGCTTGAAGTACAGGTGCATGTCGTGTTCCCAGGTGATCGCGATGCCGCCGTGCAGCTGGATCCCCTCGGCGGCCACGACGTTCAGCGCCTCGGTGGCGGCAAGGCGGGCGGTGGCGGCGTTGGTGGGACTGGGGGCATCGCAGGCGTCGGCGACGACGGCCTTGGCGGCGGAGACGGTGACATACAGATCGGCCATCCGGTGCTTGAGCGCCTGGAAGCTGCCGATCGGCCGGCCGAATTGCACTCGGTCCTTGGCATATTCGACCGTCAGCTCCAAACAGCGCTGCGCGGCACCGATCTGCTCGGCGGCCAGCAGGATGGCCGCCGTGTCCGCCAGGCCGGGGTCGGTGCCGATCGGCTCGGTCTCCTCGGCCGTGAGCCGCGCCAGGCGCCGGGTCGGGTCCATGGTGGTGACGGGCTCGGCGCCGAACCGGGTCCACCTGTTCAGCCGGCCGTCCTCGACGGCGACCACGACGTCGGCGATATCACCGTTGACCACGTAGTCGGCGTCGAACACCAGCGCGCCGATCGCGGCGCCCTCGGCGAGGCCCTCCAGCGTCGTGACGTCCGGTTCGGCCGCGCTCAGCAGCGCCAGCTCGGCCAGCGTGGTGCCGAGCAGCGGGGAGGGCACCAGCGCGCGGCCCAGCTCCTGCAAAACCGTTGCGGCATCGGCCAGTTCGCCGCCCGCGCCGCCCAGCTCCTCGGGAATCACCAGTGCCGCCGCGCCGACCTGCTCGCACAGCAGCTGCCAGAGCGACTCGTCGTAGCCCTTCTCGGACTCCATGGCCGCGCGCACGGCCGCCGGGCCGGCGTGCTTGGCCACCAGGGCGGCGACGGTCTCGCGGAGGAGTTCGCGTTCTTCTGTTGTGGTCATAGCGCCTCCAGCACTCGGCGCCGGTGCTGCTCCGGGGTGCCCCACGCCGACCGCAGCGCCTGCACCCGCAGCAGCAACAGCGACAGGTCGTGCTCCTGGGTGAAGCCGATCGCACCGTGGGTTTGCAGCGCCGACCGCGCCGCCAACAGCCCCGCCTCGGACGCCGCCGCCTTGGCCGCGCTGACGTCGCGGGGGTCCAGCGTCAGCGCCGCGCCATACACCAGCGGACGGGCCAGCTCGATGGCGATGTGCACGTCGGCGAGCTTGTGCTTGATCGCCTGATACGAGCCGATCACCCGGCCGAACTGGGTGCGCTGCTTGGCGTAGTCGACCGCGCCGTCGCGCAGCGCCTCGGCCGCACCGATCAGCTGGGCCGCGGTGGCCAGCGCGCCGAACTGGTAGGCGCGCTTGACATCCGCCTGCCACGACGGCCCGGTCGCGGTCACGTCGAAGAGCTTTCGGCTGGGGTCGACGGACTCGTGGGCGTCGCCTGGTGTTGCCTCGGTGACGCCGTTCTCGCCGGCCAGCAGCACCATCCCGGCCACGTCGGCGTCCACCGCGCGCGGCGTCTGCGGCGGCAGGGCGACGGTGGCGATCAGCTCACCGGAGGCCAGTTCGGCGCATCGCTCGGCCCGATCGCCCGAGGCGAGCAAAACCGGTGCCACGGCGATGGATTCGGCGACCGGCCCCGGCACGCACCAGCGGCCCAGGCGCTCGACGGTGACGACGAGGTCGACGGGGTCGGCCTCGATCCCGTCGAATTTCTCCGGCACGGCCAGCGCGGTGACGCCCAGGATGGCCAACTGCTCCCACACCTCGCGGCCCGGTGCGGTGTCGCCCGCCGCCCACGCGCGCACCGCGCCGGGCAGATCCGCCGCGCCCAGCGCGGCGTCGATGCTGGCCGCGAAGTCGCGCTGCTGTTCGTCTAGCGCAAATTTCACTTCTTGCCCCCGGACTTTTCGCGCGGCAGGCCCAGCAACCGCTCGGAGATGATGTTGCGCTGAATCTCGTTGGTGCCGGCGTAGATCGGGCCGCCTAGCGCAAACAGCAAGCCCTCGGTCCACCGGCTGGTCAGTTCCCCGTCGGCGGCCAGCAGGTCCAGCGCGGTCTGGTGCAGTTCGACGTCGAGGTCGGACCAGAACACCTTGGTCACCGACGATTCGGCGCCCAGCTCCCCGCCGAGGCCCAACCGGGTCACCGTGCCGAAGGTCTGCAGCCGGTAGGCCTGCGCCTTAATCCAGCCGTCGGCCACCCGGTCGGCGAACGCCTCGGGTGAGCCGCTGTCCTGCCACAGCCGCACCAGCCGCTCGGCGGTGGCCAGGAAGCGGGCCGGGCTGCGCAGTGACATGCCGCGCTCGTTGCTCGACGTGCTCATGGCCGCCCGCCAGCCCTCGTGCGGGGTGCCGATCACGTCCTCGTCGGGCAGGAAGACGTCGTCGAGGAAGATCTCGCCGAACCCGGTGTCGCCGCCCAGCTGGACGATGGGGCGCACCGTGACCCCCTTGGCCTTCAGGTCGAACATGAAGTACGTCAGCCCGTTGTGCCGCTCGGCTCCCGGGTCTGACCGGAACAGCCCGAAGCCCCGCTCGGCGAACGGGGCTCGCGAGCTCCAGATCTTCTGCCCGTTGAGCAGCCAACCGCCGTCGGTCTGGGTGGCGGTGGATCGCAGCGACGCCAGGTCGCTGCCGGACTCGGGCTCCGACCACGCCTGGGCCCAGATCTCTTCTCCGCTAGCCATTTTCGGCAGGATCCGGTCTCGCTGTTCTTCGGTGCCGTGCGCGAACAGCGTCGGCGCCAGCATCGAGGTGCCGTTGGCGCTGGCGCGGCCCGGCGCGCCGGCCCGGAAGTACTCCTCCTCGAACACCACCCAGTGCAGCAGCGGCGCGTCGCGGCCGCCGTACTTTTTCGGCCAGGTGATCACCGACAGGCCGGCGTCGAACAGCACCCGGTCCCATTTCCGGTGCTGGTCAAAGCCTTCGGCGTTGTCGTATGACTTGGTCGGGATGTTTTCGGCGTTGGCCGACAGGAATTCCCGGACCTCGGCCTGGAAGGCCAGGGTGTCTTCGTCTAGATCCAGATCCATCAGTCCAGCTCTCGCAGTTGTGGTTTGACCACCTTGCCGCCGGCATTGCGCGGCAACGCGTCGACGAACCGCACCGACCGCGGTGCCTTGAAGTTCGCCAGATGTTCACGGGTGTAAGCGATCACGGATTGCTCGTCGAGTTGGGCGCCGGGCCGGGTCACCAGGTATGCCCGGCCCACCTCCCCGAGCCGCTCGTCGGGAACTCCGATCACCGCGGCGTCGGCCACGCCGTCCATCCGGGCCAGCACCTGCTCGACCTCGGCGGGGTAGACGTTGAATCCACCGCAGATGTACATGTCTTTCAGGCGATCGGTGATGCGCAGGTTGCCGGCCGCGTCGACGGCGCCGATGTCACCGGTGTGCAGCCAGCCGTCGGCGTCGATGGCGGCCGCGGTGGCCTCGGGGTCTTCCAGGTAGCCCAGCATCACGTTCGGCCCGCGCAGCAACACCTCGCCCGACTCCCCGGGGGCCTCGGCGTCGATGCGCAATTCGAAGTCGGCGAACGGGCGGCCGCAGGTAGTGGCCACGGTGACCGCGTCATCGTCGGCGCGGCACATCGTGCCCATGCCGTTGGCCTCGGTCAGCCCGTAGGCGGTCAGCACGATGTCGATGTCCAGTTCGGACTGCATGCGCTCGACCAGCACTACGGGCACGGTCGCCGCGCCGGTCACCGCGAACCGCAACGAGCTCAGGTCGTAGTCGTTGCGCGCCGGGTGGTCGAGCAGGGTTTGGTAGATGGTGGGCGGCCCGGGCAGCACGGTGATGCGGTGTCGCTCGATGGCCTGCAGTGCGCGCAGCGGATCGAAGGTCAGGTGCGGAATCAGCGTTGCCCCGGTCTGCAGGCACGCCAGGATCCCGGCCTTGTACCCGAAGTTGTGAAAGAACGGGTTGATGCACAGATAGCGGTCGTCGCTGGTGATCTTGCCGTTGGCCGCCCAGGAGGCCGACGCCGACAACGACTGCCGGTGCGCGCACAGCACGCCTTTGCTGCGTCCGGTCGTGCCGGACGTGAACAGGATGTCGCTGACGTCATCGGGGACGACGGCGGACGCGCGAGCCGCGACCGCGTCGAGGTCGGTACCGCGCGCGATGAACTCGTCCCAGGTCGCCGGAACAGGATCGTCGGCATCGACCGGTATCCGCACGATGTGCCGCAGCGCGGGCAGCGCCGCGCGGTTCAGGTCGGCCAGGCGATCGTGGCCGAGGAAGCGGCCCATGCCGAACAGCACCGGGGCACCGGTCCGGGCCAGGATGTCGCTGGCCTCGGCGGCGGTGTAGCGGGTGTTCAGCGGCACCATCGCGGCCCCGGCGTGGTGGATTGCCAGGCAGGCCACCACCCAGTGCCAGGTGTTCGGCGACCAGACGGCCACCCGGTCGCCCGCCCGCACGCCGAGATCGATGAGGGCGGCGGCCGCGCGGTGCACCTCGTCGCGCAGGCCGGCGGCGGTGAAGGATCGTTCGTCGGTGATCAGCGCGTCGTGATCGGGCAGCCGGCTCGCGAAACGATCCAGCGCGGCGGGCACCGTGCGCGGATCGTTGGTCATGGGATGCTCCTGTAGCGGCGCTGACGCGATTTTGATTGCCCGGTTTCTCCTCACGCCGCCCCGCGGCGCGCATCGTCACCGAGCTACAAAGCAAGTGCTTGGTAGGTTAGCCTACAGGGCATGCAGGACGTCGAGGAGTTCCGGGCGGAGGTCCGGCAGTGGCTCGCCGACAATCTGGTCGGCGAATTCGCAGCTCTCAAGGGCCTCGGTGGGCCCGGACGCGAGCACGAGGCGTTTGAGGAGCGCCGGGCATGGAACCAGCACCTCGCCGCGGCCGGACTGACGTGCCTCGGCTGGCCGGTCGAGCACGGCGGCCGCGGCCTGTCCACCGCGCACCGAGTGGCGTTCTACGAGGAGTACGCCAAGGCCGACGCCCCGGACAAGGTCAACCACTTCGGCGAGGAGCTGCTCGGCCCCACGCTGATCGCCTTCGGCACGCCCGAACAGCAGCAGCGCTTCCTGCCGCGCATCCTCGACGTCACCGAGCTGTGGTGCCAGGGCTACTCCGAGCCCGGTGCCGGCAGCGACCTGGCCAACGTGGCGACCACCGCCGAACTCGACGGCGACGAGTGGGTGATCAACGGCCAGAAGGTGTGGACGTCGCTGGCCCACCTGTCGCAATGGTGCTTCGTGGTCGCGCGCACCGAGAAAGGCTCCAGGCGCCACGCCGGGCTGTCGTACCTGCTGGTCCCGCTCGATCAGCCGGGCGTGGAGGTTCGCCCGATCGTCCAGATCACCGGCACCGCGGAATTCAACGAGGTGTTCTTCGACGACGCCCGCACCGAGGCCTCTCTGGTGGTCGGCGAGCCCGGCGACGGCTGGCGGGTCGCCATGGGGACGCTGACCTTCGAGCGTGGGGTCTCGACGCTCGGGCAGCAGATCCGTTACGCCCGTGAGCTTTCCAACCTCGCCGAGCTTGCTCAGCGGACCGGCGCCGCCGAGGACCCGTTCATCCGCGAGCGGCTGACCCGGGCGTGGACCGGGCTGCGGGCCATGCGCAGCTACGCGCTGGCCACCATGGATGTCGAGCAGCCCGGACAGGACAACGTGTCGAAGTTGTTGTGGGCCAACTGGCATCGCGACCTCGGCGAGCTGGCCATGGACGTCATCGGCAAGCCGGGGCTGACCCTGGCCGACGGCGAGTTCGACGAATGGCAGCGGCTGTTCCTGTTCACTCGCGCGGACACCATTTACGGCGGGTCCAACGAGATCCAGCGCAACATCATCGCCGAGCGGGTGCTCGGCCTACCCCGAGAGGTGAAGGGATGAGCCTGTCCGAAGCCCCGAAAGAGATTGCCGGACACGGACTTCTGCAGGGCAAGGTGGTGGTCGTCACCGCCGCTGCGGGCACCGGCATCGGCGCGTCGACGGCACGACGGGCGCTGGCAGAGGGGGCCGACGTGGTGATCTCGGATCACCACGAACGCCGGTTGGGGGAGACCGCCGACCAGCTCACCGCGCTCGGCCAGGGCAGGGTCGAAAGCGTGCTGTGCGACGTGACGTCGACCGCGCAGATCGATGCGCTGTTCGCGTCGGCGACCGCGCGGATGGGACGCGTCGACGTCCTGGTGAACAACGCCGGGCTGGGCGGGCAGACGCCGGTGGTCGACATGACCGACGAGGAGTGGGACCGGGTCCTGGACGTCACCCTGACGTCGGTGTTCCGCGCCACCCGCGCGGCGCTGCGCTACTTCCGTGACGCGCCGCACGGCGGGGTGATCGTCAACAACGCCAGCGTCCTGGGCTGGCGGGCTCAGCATTCGCAGGCGCACTATGCCGCCGCCAAGGCCGGCGTGATGGCGCTGACCCGTTGCAGCGCAATCGAAGCCGCGGAGTACGACGTGCGGATCAACGCGGTGTCGCCGAGCATCGCGCGACACAAGTTTCTGGAGAAGACGTCGTCGGCCGATCTGCTCGACCGGCTGTCGGCCGGCGAAGCCTTCGGGCGCGCCGCCGAACCGTGGGAGGTGGCGGCCACCATCGCGTTCCTCGCCAGCGACTACTCCAGCTACCTGACCGGCGAGGTCATCTCGGTGTCCAGTCAGCACCCATGAGCTGCGATATCGCTGACTAGCGCCGGCCCGCGACGTGTTTACAATTGTCGACCAACGCGGTTGACGCAGGTGGGAGGGTGCAGTGAGCGACGGACCGGGTCACCGACCGTGGGGTGAGAACCCGCCTCCCGCAAGCACACCCGGCCAGCCACCGGGTGCCCCGTGGCAATCCGACGCGGGTTGGCCGCAGCAGTGGGGTCAAGGGGGTCAGCCAGCCCCTTTCGGGCAGCCCGCGTACGGGGGGTGGCCCTCGCCACCGCCGGTCACCGTCGCCCAGTTCAACGGGCCGCAGGGCGGTCCCGGGCAACGCAATCGCAAGCCGTGGATCATCGGGCTGAGCGTGGCCGCCGCGGTGCTTGTCGTGGTTGTCATCACCGTGATCGCGGTCAGCAGTGGCGGCGGGTCGGGCAGCGCCGGTGATGCCGCCAAGGGTTACCTCGAGGCGCTGGCCCGCGGCGATGCGCAGGCCGCGCTGTCGTACAGCACCGATCAGCCGGCGTCCAAGGAGTTCCTGACCGACGACATCCTCAAGCGGCAGATCGCGCGGTGGCCGATCACCGACATCAAGATCCTCGACGACAATTCCGCGCACGCTTTCGGTTTCGGGCAGGTGCACGTGTCGGCGAAATTCGGCGAGAACACCTCGGACGTGACCATGTCGATCAAGAAGGCGGGCAGCGACTGGAAACTCGACCACGCCGCGATCAAGGTGGACACGCTGAACGCGGGCATCGAGCAGGCCGCCGTCAAAACCGCGACGTTCTTCGGCAAGCCCGTCGGCACCGCGCCGGTGTACGTCTTCCCCGGTTGGCTGGACGTCTCCAGCAGCAACCCGAATCTGGCCGTCAACACGAAAAAGCCCTTCCTGCTTGACAATCTGACGACATCGGGCGCGTACTTCAACGACCTGGAATTCAAACTCAGCGACAAGGGGTTGGCCGCGACCAGCTCCGCGATATCGGCGGCGCTGGCCAGTTGCGCGAACTCGAACCAACTGCGACCGGCCGACTGCCCGCAGCACGCCTTCGACTACGACCTGGTGGACGGGACCGCCGCCTGGGGCAAACCGGACATCAGCGGCCTCAAGATCAACCTGTTCGATCCCTTCCGACTCGAGGCGTCCTTCTCCGGGTCGGTCAACTTCCCGCTGACGGCCCAGACCCGGTCGGGCGGCACCAAGACGAGCGTCGTCGACACCTTCGTGTCCGGCAACGCCGACGAGTCGCAGAATCCGCCGGTGGTCTCGCTGCGCTGACGCTCTTGACGGAGCGGCCGCGGATCGGAAACCAAGGCGTCGGTGGCCAAGCAAGCGCTTGGTTGATACTCTGATCGGGTGGACCGAGTGCCCGGTCAGGCGAACAGCCGGCGAGACGAGCTACTGGAGCTCGCCGCGACGATGTTCGCCGAGCGTGGATTGCGCGCCACCACCGTCCGGGACATCGCCGACAGCGCCGGCATTCTGTCCGGCAGCCTGTATCACCACTTCTCCTCCAAGGAGGAGATGGTCGACGAACTGTTGCGCAGTTTCCTGGACTGGCTGTTCGCGCGCTATCGCGAAATCGTCGACAGCGAGGCCAACCCCCTGGAGCGGCTCAAGGGGCTGTTCATGGCGTCGTTCGAGGCGATCGAGCACCGGCACGCGCAGGTCGTCATCTACCAGGACGAAGCCCAGCGGTTGTTGTCTCAGCCCCGGTTCTCCTACATCGAGGACATGAACCGGCAACAGCGCAAGATGTGGCTCGAGTTGCTCAATCAGGGCGTCGAACAGGGGTATTTCCGGCCCGACCTCGACGTCGACCTGATCTACCGCTTCATCCGTGACACCACCTGGGTGTCGGTGCGCTGGTATCAACCCGGCGGACCGCTCACCGCGGAGCAGGTGGGCCAGCAATATCTCGCCATCGTGCTTGGCGGGATCACTGCGGAATCAAAGAACATCGAAGAAGGAGTCTGAAATGCCTGAGGCGTACGTCATCGACGCTGTGCGTACCGCGGTCGGCAAGCGCGGCGGGTCGCTGGCCGGAATTCACCCGGTGGATCTCGGTGCGCTGGGATGGCGCGGCCTGCTCGACCGGGTCGACGTCGATCCCGCCGCCGTCGACGACGTGATCGCCGGCTGTGTCGATGCCATCGGCGCGCAGGCCGGCAACATCGCCCGGCTCTCGTGGCTGGCCGCGGGCTATCCCGAAGAGGTTCCCGGCGTCACCGTCGACCGGCAGTGCGGATCCAGCCAGCAGGCCATTTCCTTTGGCGCGCAAGCGGTCCTGTCCGGCACCGCCGATCTGATCGTCGCCGGCGGCGTGCAGAACATGAGCCAGATCCCGATCTCGTCGGCCATGACGGTCGGCGAGCAGTTCGGATTCACCTCACCGACAAACGAATCCAAGCAGTGGCTGCACCGCTACGGCGACCAGGAGATCTCGCAGTTCCGCGGCTCCGAGCTGATCGCCGAGAAGTGGAACCTGTCCCGCGAAGAGATGGAGCGCTACGCGCTGACCAGCCACGAGCGCGCGTTCGCGGCCATTCGCGGCGGCCACTTCGACAACGAAATCATCACCGTGGAAACCGAATCCGGGCCGTTCCGGGTTGACGAGGGGCCGCGTGAGTCGTCGCTGGAGAAGATGGCCGGGCTCAAGCCACTGGTCGAGGGGGGCCGGTTGACGGCGGCCATGGCCAGCCAGATCTCCGATGGTGCCAGTGCCGTCCTGCTCGCGTCCGAAAAGGCCGTCAAGGAGCACAACCTGACGCCGCGGGCACGCATCCACCACATCAGCGCCCGCGCCGCCGACCCGGTCTTCATGCTGACCGGGCCCATCCCGGCGACCCGCTACGCGCTGGACAAGACCGGGCTGTCCATCGACGACATCGACACCGTCGAGATCAACGAGGCGTTCGCGCCGGTGGTGTTGGCCTGGCTCAAGGAGATCAAGGCCGACCCGGAGAAGGTCAACCCCAACGGGGGGGCGATCGCGCTCGGTCACCCGCTGGGTGCCACCGGCGCCAAGCTGTTCACCACCATGCTCAACGAGCTGGAGCGCATCGGTGGCCGCTACGGGCTGCAGACGATGTGCGAGGGCGGCGGCACGGCCAATGTCACGATCATCGAGCGCCTCTGACCTCGTGCAGCACTCGCTTCCGTCGCCCAGTGTGAAAGCTACGACGCGTCAACCGCGTGTCGCGTCGTAGGATTCACATTCGCGAGGTTGTCGGTGCGGGTTGGCACCATCGGCGGCATGACGGAGCTCTTCCTGGGCAGTGAGGCCCTGGCGGCAAAAGTGATGCCCGAGCGGGCAATGCGCTCCCTCTTCGAGCCTGTCCATCCGGGTGTCTACGCCCCCGGCGGCATCGCGCTGACGGCGCGCGAACGCGCGCGGGCGGCATGGCTTTGGTCGCGGCGCAACGGCGTCATCGCGGGGAACTCGGCGGCCGCGATGCTCGGGGCGAAGTGGGTGAATCCGACGCTCGATGCTGAGCTGGTGCACGGCAATCGCCGCCCACCCGCCGGCATCGTCGTGCACAGCGAGACACTGCTCCCCGGTGAGGTAGTCGAAGTCGACGGCATGCCAGTGACCAGTCCGGCGCGCACCGCTTTCGATGTTGGACGGTGGACATCGTCGCGGCTGTCCGCGGTGCAGCGGCTCGATGCGCTGGCGAACGTCACCGACGTCAAAATCAGCGACATCGAAGCCGTGCTGGCCGGGCATCGCGGCACGCGCGGCCTGGGTCGGCTCAAAGCGGTGCTGCCGCTGGTGGACAGCGGCGCGGAGTCTCCGCAGGAGACCCGTACTCGGCCGGTGCTGATCGACGCGGGTTTGCCTGTGCCACAGACACAGATCCGAGTGTGCGACGACTACGGCGACTTCGTTGCCCGCATCGACATGGGGTACCGCGAGCTGCGCGTCGGCATCGAGTACGACGGACCGCAGCACTGGACGGACGCCGGGCAGCGCGATCGCGACATCGACCGGTACACCGCATTGGCCGACTTGGGCTGGACGATCGTGCGGGTCGGCAGCGACCTTCTCCGCTATCGGCACGGCACCCTCATTGCCCGTGTCGTCAACGCGATGCGGGCCGCGGGATGGCGCCCTGGGCCACCGAGCGTGAAATCCTCGACGGCACCGCGGCGTGTCGCGTCGTGAAATCCACCCTCGGTCAACCTTTTACCGGATTCGGCCGCCTACCGGGTCGCCACCACCAGGCCGATGCCGCCCAGGGCGAGCAGCCAACTCGTGAAGCTGCCGACCAAGAAGTACTCGGTCACCTCGTCGATGCCGACGCCGTTGTCGCGGTTGGTCTGGGCGTTCAATTCCGGGAATCGGATGATGCCCTTGGCCGCGACGACGGCGCTGGCCGCGGCCACCTGGCCGCCGACGCCGAGGCTGAGGATCAGCAGCCGCTCCAGCGGCCCCAGCAGCCGGCCGCCCTTGAGCCGATCCGACGGCTGCGGCTCACCGGGTGGGCGCACCGCGCCCACCGAGCCAAGCACCAGGCGCACCAACTGATTGGCGGTGGCGAACTGGACCAGCATCACGCCGACGAGCATCAGCAACCGGGCGGGCGTGACATGGCTGAGTGGCAGGTGAACCCAGGCCGACCACCGCGCGACGACGCCGCCGCCCGGCGAGGACCAGCCGGATAACAGTGCCAGCACCGCCAGCGCGCCGCCGAACACCGCCAGCGGAGCGATTTGGTTTTTGCCGCTGAGTTCGCTTCGCGCGCAAAGCCATTCCCACGCCACTACCGCCGCGGCGGCCAGCACAAGCAGCGCGATGTCCCCGGCACGCCACAGGGCGCCCAGCCCCGCGCACGCCAGCACCACCACCGGCCCGGCCAGCAGCGGTGGCCATAGCGCACCGACCGCACGCCGGCAGAGGTCGGCGACGCCGAGGGCGATGAGAAAGACCGCCACGGCGCTCACGGCAGACTCCGAAGGTATTGACTGGCAAGCACAATCAAGTCCAGGCCGTCGCGGCTCGCGCGTTGGGACACCGCCGACGGGCTGATGCCCTCTTCGGCGGCGAGCTCCTTTTTGGTCCGGCCCGTCATCAAGCCCCTTACTATCCGCAATGACCGTTCATCAAGCGATCCAAGCAGATGGTCCCGACAAATCAGGGCGGCGTTGACGGCGGCGACGTCGTCGCGGGTGCCGGCCTCGGCCCGAAACGTCGTGCGTACCTGCGTCAAGCCGGGCTGCCGCTGCGCCTCCGCGGTGTGCTGGATGGCC